>JBPCUV010000444.1:0-5559 GCA_051010975.1 Desulfocapsaceae bacterium | reverse complement strand
GTTAATAGACTGACAGGATTGACCTGGTATTCCAACCGGAGGCTCCGGATGAAATACCAGGGACACGAGCTGGGAACTATTCGATTACGAAATCCGCCCGACGGTTCTGACTCCAGGCAAAATCGGTCAGCTCAAAGAAAAGAGGCTTTTCTTCGCCGTAGCTTACAGTTCTGATTCTACCCGGCTCTACACCGAGATCGATGAGATAGTCGCGGACGTTGATTGCCCGTTTTTCACCCAGGGCCAGGTTGTATTCCTTGGTACCGCGGTCATCGCAATTACCTTCGACGATTACCGTATTGGGAATCTGATTGAGATACTCGGCATTTTGGATCATCCGGTCAGCCATGTCGGGCCGGATAATGGCCTGGTCGAAATCAAAATAGACCGGCACGAGTCCGCTGGAAGATCGACCATGCATCTGCTTGTACTCATCGCTTTGCTGATCCATCCCGGCGGCAGCGTCACCGGCGGTGCTGCTGTCGTCGAGTGTTCCTTCAATGGCGAGACTGTTCTCGGAATAGGTACCATCAGCAGTTGGGTAGGAGCTTGAACTTGTTGAGCTGCTCGCCTTGCTGTCTGACTCGGGCGGGATGACAGGCTTTTTGGTACAGCCTCCGGAAAGGACGGCTACTAGTGCGGTGACGGCGACAATTACAAAGAGCCTGGTGACGACCTTTTTCATCTCTGCTCCTTTTGCTCTGATTGAATTAGGGGGTTAGTGGATTTTAAACCGGTTATCTATTCTAGCCTGATTGCAACTGAGGTCAAGGTTTTTATGGTTGCTGAGATCCTTTTTGGAGACCGCAGTCAGTGGCGACCAATGGTCGCTATATATTTGATACTATTGGTTTTATTTATATCACTTAATTGAGGACGCATGAATTTTATCTCAACCTGTGGGACCGGCCTGGAAGATCTGGTCGTTGGCGAATTAAAGAACTTTAGCGCCGGGATAACCAGCTCATCGAGGGGGATAATTCGCTGGGCCGGCTCGCTCGAAGCCGGCTATCGAGCCTGTCTCTGGTCCCGGTTTTCCTCCCGCGTGGTTCTGGTTCTTTCTGAGTTCGACATTGGTGATACCGATGATCTTTATGAGGGGGCAAAGTCTACCATCTGGGAAGATCATCTCTCTCTCCATGATAGTTTTTCGGTGGATTGTATTTTGTCAGCTCCGGGCCCGGTTACCAACAGCATGTTTGGGGCACTCAGAATCAAGGATGGTATTGTTGACCGCTTCCGGGAACGCCAAGGGGCAAGACCCAGTGTTCAGGTACAGCGCCCATCTGTCAGGGTTTACCTCCAGGTACATGGGGACCGGGCCCTGCTCGGCCTGGATCTGTCGGGAGAGGGGCTGCACCGGCGCGGCTATCGGGCGGCATCCGGACCGGCCCCACTGAAAGAAAATTTGGCTGCGGCGATCATAGCAATGAGTGGCTGGAAGGGCGATACCCCTCTGATTGACCCGATGTGCGGTTCGGCAACTCTGTTGATTGAAGCGGCACTGATCCGGGCTGACTCAGCGCCGGGGCTGGGCAGGACCTATTTCGGCTTGACTGGCTGGAGAGGCCACCAGAAGGAACTCTGGGAATCACTGATCAGCGAGGCCCTGGAGCGCGAGACAGTCTCCCAGCAGCAAGACTGGCCGCCTCTGATCGGCTACGATGGCGACCGCACGGCAGTTCGGGCGGCCCGGAAAAATATCAGCCGAGCAGGTTTTGAGGACAGAATTATTGTCGAACATCAGGAAATACACGGATTGAAAAACAGGCTTGGGCAGCCCGGATCTCTGGTCTGCAATCCCCCGTACGGTGAGCGTTTATCAGACAGCCAATCGGTGAAACATCTTTACCGGCATATGGGCGAGTGTATCCAGCGGGAGTTTTCAGACTGGAGAATCACTCTTTTTACGGCTGCCCCGGATTATGCGGACCGCTTCAAAATAAGCTTTGACACGAGCACTAAAATTTTCAACGGACCCCTAGCCTGCCGGTTGTTTAGCGGCTCCCCACAGCCAGTTCAAGAAACCACTGGGCTGAAGGATTGGCGGTTGAGCGATGTACTGGATGAGGAGGAGAAGACGGAGTTGAGCAACAGATTGAAAAAGAATTTCCACAAACTCCAGCCATTGACTGATACCCAGAATCTTAACTGGGTAAGACTTTATGACCGTGATCTTCCTCAGTTCAATGTCACCATTGATATGGTCGGCAATCAACTTTACATTAATGAATTTCGACCACCTTCAGAAAAAATCAAACGTACGGCGGACGAGCGATTCAGAGAGGTGACACATACCGTACGGACTTTATTCGGCATCGGCCGGGATCGGGTGGTGGTCAACCGCAGCCGGGCCCGACAAGTGACACCAGGGAAGGGTAGTGGACGTCAAAAACTGTTCGAGCTCAGGGAAGGGAAGGCACTATTTCTGGTTGGATCTGTCAATGATCAGGGGGTACCATTCTTTCCAGAGCAGAGGTCGGTCAGGAAACTGATTGGCGAAACCATAGGTCAGGGGAAATTTCTCAGCATTTTCGATCCCAGCGGTGGGGCAACTGTCAGCGCTGTACTTGGAGGGGCGAACCAATCAGCAACCATCTGTGTAGCCGACAGAGATGAAGAGACGCTGTCGATCAACTTTAGCCGTAACGGTCTGTATCCCGGCAACCATGGCATTGTAAAAGATAATGCCATGGCCTGGTTGAAAAAAAACCGTGAACAATTCGATCTAATCTATGTGTACTTTCGCCAAAAGCGTTACAGGTTGTCAAAGACTTTAAATTTTGATGTTTTGTCAGGGCACCGGCACCTTCTTGAGCGGGCAATCGCTGGTCTTGCTGACGGAGGACGACTGATCGTGTCATCTCTGCTACCGGCGTTTGAACTCGATTCGTCAATGGTGGAAAAGTATAACTGCAAAGATATCAGTCGGAAAATGTCTTCACCTGATTTACCGCGGGCGGGAAGAAATTTCAGGTGCTGGGAAATCTCCAGGTCTGAGGTGGATGAATCAGAGACTTCGTGATATAGTGCACTGTTTTTAAGGACTCACTTGTAAAAATGTCCGCTAACCCGAGTCTGGAGCTGATAGAGAAGATGAAAGTACCGCAGCCGTCAATTGAAGTTTTGGCCCATAAGTTTCACTCGCCTGCAACGATAAGCTTCCTGTAAAATATCTCCCATGTCTTCTTTTACCAACGTCTGCCTGCACACCTTCGGCTATGAACTGCCGCCCAGGTCACTCAGTTCAGAGGCTATCGAAGGACGACTCGCATCGGTGTACGATCGCCTCAGGCTGCCGGACGGAAGACTAGAGATGATGAGTGGAATCCAGGAGCGCCGCTTATGGGAGCCCGGAACCAAGCCGAGCCAAGCCGCTTCAATGGCGGGGCGGGCAACCTTAGAAAAAGGGGGAATCGATCCGGCTGATATTCAGTGCCTGCTCTTCACCTCGGTGTCCAGGGATATGATGGAGCCGGCCACGGCCTCTTTCGTGCATCACTCACTGGGACTGTCTCCAGGCTGTCTGGTACTCGATATATCCAATGCCTGCCTGGGTTTTCTGGACGGCATGGTACTGCTTGGCAGCATGATCGAGCAGGGCCAGGTCGATAATGGGCTGGTGGTTTCCGGGGAAACTGCGGAAGCGCTTATCGAGTCTACCATCCAGACGCTGCTCACCGATACATCGCTGACCCGCAAGTCGATCAAACCCGCCTTCGCCTCTCTGACCATCGGCTCTGGTGCTGTGGGCCTCTACATGTGCCGCAGCTCAGAAGAAACGGTGGATAAACCGCATCTGGTTCATTGTTCGTGGCTGGCCAACACCGATTTTTCCGATCTCTGCCTGGGAGGGCAGTCGGCTCCTGAGACCACTCTGATGGCTACCGATTCCGAGGAGCTGCTTATCCAGGGCATTGAGACGGCAAAGCGGACCTGGGAGCATTTTTTATCGAAAAGCGGCTGGCGGGATGAGGATATCGATTGTTATTGCTGTCATCAGGTTGGCTCAGCGCATGCCAGGCTGCTGTTTGAACGGCTGGAACTGACGGCCGAAAAAAATTTCGAGACACTGCCTTTTCTGGGTAATGTCGGTTCGGTGTCTGCACCTGTGACCATGGCCATGGCTATTGAAAATCAACGTTTTGCCCCGGGAATGAAGGGTGCGATGCTGGGAATCGGCAGTGGTATTAACTGCTTGATGCTCGGCGTTGCCTGGTAGGTGTAATGGTGTCGAATCAAATCCCCTCTGTGCATGGCCGAAGATTATTGAAACTGGTCCGTGAATCCATAGCTCAGCGCTTGGGGATGGTTGAAGCGGTGGACCAGCGTGGCCTTGAGGACGAGGCGCTGAACCAGGATCTGGCTAGCTTCGTGACCCTGAAGATAGACGGCCGGCTGCGGGGCTGCATCGGTAATCTCGAGCCAACCGGACCGCTGCTTGGATCGCTCGCCCAGAATGCCCGCCACGCCGCCTTTAACGATCACCGCTTCTCTCCGTTGAAGAAGGAGGAGTTCGAACGGGTTAGCATCGATATTTCGATTCTGAGCAAACCGGCTCAACTCCATTTTGACAATGGAAATGACTTGCTTACCAAACTGCGCCCCGGCACGGACGGTGTCATACTGAAAAAGGGCAAAGCCCGGGCCACATTTCTTCCCCAGGTTTGGAAGCAGCTCCCCCAGCCGCGATTGTTCATGGAACATCTCTGTCAGAAAGCCGGCCTGTCGCCGACAGCCTGGCGGGATAAGAATATTGAAATTTACCTGTATCAGGTTCAGAGTTTTGATGAGGAAACAGATGCTGTTGAATCTTACCCCCGGGCTGACTGAAAAGCTCGGAATCCTCTATGAGGATATGGAGAAGGCCTACGACGCAGTTGCCCAGGTGCTGGGGCATGGCTGCGACGGCTGCCCGGACAATTGCTGCGATTCATATTTTCTGCACCACACCTATATCGAGTGGGCTTATCTCTGGCAGGGGGTTGGTGCGCTTCCAGACGGAGACCGCGAAACTTTGCTGTCCAGAGCTAAAGCTTACGAACTTGAGGCCCAGAGAATTATCGGTAGGGGAGAGAGGCCCAGAATCATGTGCCCGCTCAACAAGGACGGCAGGTGTTTACTTTACAAGCATCGACTGATGGTCTGCCGTACCCACGGAGTTCCTGCCTCAATGACCCGGCCGGACGGAAAGCGGCTTCGATTTCCGGGGTGTTTCAGATGTCAGGACCTGGTTGACAAACAAGGGCTTGCAGAGAATGAAATTCCGCTCATGGAGCGCACCGATCTGCTCAGACGGCTGGTCCTGCTGGAACAGGAGTTTCTTTCCGGGAAAAGACATATTGCACCAAAGGTGAAGCGGACGATTGGTTCGATGTTGATCATTGGGCCACCGGACCTGCCCCACTGTGCGGATCGCCCCCAAGAATAATTTTCAACAATATTTCCCTTTAACACGGTGACTGGAGTCTGCCTTGAAGCTCAAAGTGACAGGAAAACAGCCCAATTCAAAAGATTGCTTCGTCTGCGGGCTGGAAAATGATTTTGGTTTGAAAAGTT
>JBPCUV010000443.1:0-3828 GCA_051010975.1 Desulfocapsaceae bacterium | reverse complement strand
ATAATCGACTCTATACTGCCAGTCCACACCTGACTGGCTGTATAGTCTCCTTGGCGAAGTGTGATGCGGTTTTACAATGAATGACTTGTCCATTTCATAACCCATTGAAATATCTCCTTAAATTGTTCTGATTTGTGTTTTCGTCCAGGACTCGACTGTCTTTAACCTTAAAGCCAGCTCGAGTAGTGAACGTCCTGCGTGGGAAGGGATGCACCGGAAGCAGGTTGCCGCAGCACCTGCTCTGTTAACTCCCTCCTGCACCCCACAGTTGCCCAGATGCTAAAGTCGGCGAGCCCGCTGACAGGAGTCCCGCCGACTTTAGAGGCAGATATTAGTTGGACAATTTCTTGACCAATTCCTGATAATCCGCTTTTTGCTGCATGCGCAGCTTATCATACTCTTCGCCGCCCATGCCGTCAGTGGTCTCGCCAATGCGGGCCATCATCTTATTAAAGGTCTTGTCCTCGTACAACTTGGTGAAGGCATCGCGCAGTACCTGCAGCCTGTCTTCGGGAATTCCGCGAGGAGCCAGGATTATGCGTTCCATGTAGGAGCCGGGAATCCCGATCTCGTCCGTTGTCGGAACATCCGGGAGAGCCTTGTGCCTCTCAGAGCCCGAAAAACTGAGAATTCGGATTTTTCCAGCTTCCTGCAGCGGCAGCAGAGGTCCCGGGAAATTGACCGTGAAATCTGCGTCACCAGCCAGAACAGCCTGGATAGCGGGTCCACCACCCTTGTAGGGAATGTAGTTTACATCAACTTCCTGATCAATCATGACCAGTGCGCCCATCGTCATCGTAGCACCCCAGTTACCCGATGTTGCGAAGTTCAGTTTCCCCGGGTTTTTGCGGCCATAATCAAGCATTTCTTCTACGGTTTTCCAAGGTCTGTCGGAATTCACCATGATCATGCCGGGGGCGGAGTTCAACCGGTACACCGGGACCAGGCTTTCGTTGGTGTCATAGGGAAGATCCTCGAGAAGAGGCTGCAGCTGATCGATAAAATTGTGCGTGAAAATCAGCGTGTAGCCGTCCGGCTTAGCCTTGACAGCTGCCGCGGTGCCGGTCTGACCGCCCGCCCCCGGCATCAGTTTTACGATCAAGGGCTGCCCGAGATAGGTCGGGATGATACTGGTGAAAACGCGGGCGTTCACGTCATGCGAACCACCCGCTCCAAGGGGAATGATCAGGGTTATGGGTTTTTCCGGAAAGGTATCTGCGACAGCT
This sequence comes from Desulfocapsaceae bacterium, assembly GCA_051010975.1. Taxonomy (GTDB): domain Bacteria; phylum Desulfobacterota; class Desulfobulbia; order Desulfobulbales; family Desulfocapsaceae; genus JABDQA01. The sequence goes on along the minus strand of JBPCUV010000443.1, from coordinate 2,602 downwards.
GTTCCGACCAGGAGTAAAAGGCCGGCTAAAACGGCAATAAGATTGCGACTCGTTCGTTTTAAGCTCATTTCATATTCCTCCTTTTTGTTTAACTGCAGTTTCGCCTACTCCCAAAAAACGATTACTGAAATAGGCAATGGGGTGTTATCCGCCAAAATCATTCTGCCTGAGATGTACCCTCATCCTTGGCAGCCGGATTTTTTGCGATATCATCAACCGGTATTTTTTTCATCTTATTATAGTTGCCCCAAATAATTGTAACAGCAGCGACGATGCTCAAGACAAAAACAATACCGGCGAAAGGCCGTTCCCAAATAATGTAAGAAACCATATCGCCGCCGGCCAGGTTTACCGTCTGGCCAAACGAATACTCCAGAATGGGGCCCAGGATGAATCCCATCACTAGCGGAGTTACATCGAATTTCAATTTTTTCGCGATAAACCCGAAGATTCCGAAAAAAACGAGCAATACGAGATCGAAGGGATCGGAACGGAACACGTAGGACCCTGCGAAGGCAAATACCGCGGTAACGGGTAGAAGAGCAGACTTCGGGATGCTGACAATCCTGGCAAAGAATGGGATGGTAAGATAGCCAAGAACAACAAAGATGACATTGGCGAGGAGCATCGCCACTAAAATAGCGTACATCAGCGGTGCCTGCTCGACCATCAGCTGTGGCCCCGGACGCAGCCCCTGGGCCACAAATGCACCTAACAGTATTGCCGTGACGTTGTCCCCCGGAATACCAAGAGTCAACAAGGGCACCAGGGTAGGCCCATTAACCGCGTTATTGGCTGATTCAGCCGCAGCAATCCCTTCGAGTTCACCCTTACCAAAGGTTTCGGGGTGCTTGGATCTTTTCTTTGCAGCAGCATAGCCGACAAATGCCGCGACGACCTGCCCCACGCCAGGAACCATCCCCAGACAAACGCCGATTCCAGTAGACCTGAAGATTGTCTTGGTGCATCTCTTAAGCTCGCTCCATGCAAGACGACCGCCTTTTATGATCGATTTATCTCCAGCGATATAGGCTGTTGTCTTGTCTCCGACGGCAGAAAGAATTTCCGGCAGGGCAAACAAACCTATCAAAAGCGGTAACAATGGAATACCGGACTTTAACTGGAAAAAACCAAAGGTGAAACGGCTCATGCCGCCCAAAGGATCCTGGCCTATCATTGAAAGGAAAATTCCGAACGTGCACATGATGAGTCCTTTGACGAACACGCCATGCGTAGTCCCCGATATGATTATCAGACTGAACAGAACTATTGCCGCCAGTTCCGGCGGTCCTACCAACAAGGCAAGTGCAGCGATAGGCGCCATCATCAGTATAGTGAAGACATCACTTGACAAATCACCTATAACCGATGAGAACAGTGCCATATCGAGGGCTTTACGGGATTGACCTTTTTTCGTTAATGCCGGCCCGTCAAACGTGGTCGCCACAGACGCTCCGGTCCCGGGTACATTGATCAATATGGCTGGGATGGAGCCGCCGTAGATACCTCCCTTGTAGACTCCTATCAGAAAAGGTATGCCGACCAGCGGCTCCATAAAAAACGAAACAGGGAGCACTATCGCCATTGCCATGACGGTAGTAAAGCCTGGCAAGGCACCGACAGTCATGCCGAGCATCAAACCGAAACCTGTCATCAAGAAGGTGTCCACCCTCAGTAATAGCGTCAGACCTTCCAACAAATTTTCGACCATCCGTTAATCTCACACAATAGTTTTCATGACAAACAACCGGCGGTAACTCTAATCAACAGCTACTCAATTACATGAGCTGATTTCAAGGCAGGTACACATGCATTAATGTGGTAAATAGCAAATAAATTGAAACAGGACAGACTACGCCGACCAGCACAATGATGAGGGGCTTCCTCTGTCCAAAATATATAGTCAGTGGACAGGCAAAAAGGATTGTGGAAAGAATGAATCCTAGCCTATCAAACATCAGAGTGTACGCTAAAAAAGCACCGACCGTGACGATTGTCTTTATAATTTGCTCTTTGTCCATGCCGATGAACCCGTTTTCTTCGTCAATCGACTTGCTGATGAACAGGTACCAGAGGGACAAACAAACTATCAAAACGACCGATATAGTGGGAAACAAGGTGGGCTCGAGGCCCATCAGAGAACGACCGAGGAAGAGTTTCGGTTTAGCAATCTGATGAGGTATTATGAAGTATACTCCCCCCCAAAAAACAATGAAAGCCAGTGCAATGGTCGTGTTGAAATTCCATTTTTTTTTCTGAGTCACATTTTCATCAACAGTGGGCAAGGAATCGTTCACGACGACCTCCCAAAAGTCTTCGGACTAAGAATCAAAATCTTAGATACTGGATTACACTGCAATTTATGCAAATGGAGCTAATCAGACATCAAATTTCACATTATGATATGAAAAGATCACAATGTGTACTTTAACAATGGCCACATTACAGGTCAACCAAAAAGATTTTGTAAGAGGGTATTTTAAAACAATCAATCCGGCAGGAGTGAAACAGAGTCTCCAGAATAGCAATTTCCAACTGGCTAAAGCCGAGAAACGGCAAAGATAAGCAAGAAGATTTGAAGAACAAGTGGGGAGCTGCCCCG
>JBPCUV010000442.1:0-22899 GCA_051010975.1 Desulfocapsaceae bacterium | reverse complement strand
TTTTTAAAGAGCATGATTTCAAAGCGCTGCCCACCATTGCCGATAAACCATTTCGTGATGTCTGGCTGGAGATCAAACCCCGGGTCGAGAATCCTAAATACCGCGTCGGATTGTTTTCCGGGTGTGTTCAGGATTTTGTCTATCCTGAGCAGATGATCGCCGCAGTTGATCTATTTAGGGATCATGATGTTGCCATGGTGTTTCCGATGGAACAATCATGCTGCGGGCTTCCGGTCCAAATGATGGGTGATAAGAAGGTTTCCAAAGAGGTTGCCCTGCAAAACCTTAAAGCTTTTATAAACGAGGAGGTTGATTATATAGTCACCCTCTGTGCTTCCTGTGCTTCGCATCTGAAGCACAACTATCCTGTACTGCTCGAGAATAATCACAAACTGGCGGACCAGGTTGAGGCATTCTGCGCTAAAGTCATCGACCTCTCTTCTTTCGTTCACGACGTGCTCAAGGTGAATCCAGAAGATTTTGACGGCGACGGCAAAAAAGTGACTTTTCACGCGCCTTGTCATCTCTGTCGTGGTCTTGATGTTCATGATGCACCAAAGAACCTCATGCAATCAGCTGGAATGGATTACATAGAAGCGGCTGAATCGGAAGTCTGCTGTGGCTTCGGAGGTACCTACTCGGCCAAGTTCCCGGAACTGTCCGCCCAACTTCTCGACAATAAATTGAACAACGTCGAGGAAACCGGCGCCGAACTCCTGCTCACCGATTGCCCCGGCTGCATCATGCAGCTTAGAGGCGGCTTGAAAAAACGGGAGTCGGAAGTAGAGGTCAAACACACAATCGAGGCCCTGGCGGCCAGAAGAAAGAAAAAAGATCGGTGAACATCAGGCCGTTTGAACATGGCGATTGCAAAACGGTCATTGAACTCTGGCGTCGCTGCGGATTGGTGGTCAGCTGGAATGATCCGGTTGGCGACATCGACAGAAAAATGAAGGTTGATCCCGAGCTTTTCGTGGTCGGCCTGGTCAATGACAAAGTGATTGCAACGGTGATGGGTGGCTACGATGGACACCGGGGAACGATGTTTTATCTGGCTGTGGATGAGAGGCATCAGGGACAGGGCTACGGCAGAAAGATTGTCGAATACGTCAGCGAATTGCTCGGGAAGAGAGGCTGTCCCAAAGTTAATATAATGATCAGGAGTTCCAATTCCCGGGTGATCGACTTCTATCATCGCCTGGGCTTCAATGCTGATGAGGTGGTTTGCCTGGGCAAACGGCTGATCAAGGATGAACAATGAGTGGTGGTCAAATAGCTATATATGGAACGGCACCGTCGATCCAGCGGTTGCTGAGTAGCGATGTCTAAGGTCACCATCTGGATACTCTTTCTGGCGGTCCTTGCCTACGGTTGTTTTTGTCTGTTTCTCTATATTCGTCAGCGGAGCCTGATCTACTATCCCCATCCCGAAGTAAAAGCGACTGAACTCCAGCCCATCTGGTTGGACAACGATGGCCAGAAACTGAAGGTCTGGAGGGGGGCGGTGGAGTCAAAGACGGCACTCCTTTATTTTGGCGGCAATGCCGAAAATGTCCTGCAGAGCAGCGATGAGCTTCAACGGATTTATCCAGACTCAACCTTGTACCTGATGAATTATCGCGGCTACGGCGGCAGCACAGGCAAGCCTACGGAGGAAGCCCTCTTTTCTGATGCGCTGGCTCTGTATGACCGTGTAGCTTCGGGCCATGAAGAAGTAATAGTGATGGGCCGAAGCCTGGGTACGGCTGTGGCCGTGAACCTGGCTGCCGTGAGGCCGGTAAAGGGTATGGTTCTCGTTACTCCCTATTCAAGCATGGTCGCCCTGGCGCGCCATTACTACCCCTTTCTTCCGGTTAATGCACTATTGAAGGATCGTTTTGAATCGAGTTTATACGCGCCGCATATCGATATTCCTGTACTTGCCCTTATTGCTGAGCGTGATGAGATAATTCCAGCCAAAATCAGCGATGGGCTAATCACCTCTTTTAACGAGGGAGTCGCCGAGAAAGTAGTTATAGAAACGGCCTATCACAACACGATTGATAATTATCCATCATATAACTCCTCCATTAAGAATTTTATAACGAGACTCCAGCAGGAAAAGTGAAGTGAAAAACAGACAGATCGTAATCTTTGTTCTTCTGGCGGTATTGATCCTGGTATCATTTTATGATCGTGGATACTTCAAACCTTCGGAAAGTGAGTCTATTGGAGGCGCCACAAAGATAAGTTCTGCATTTGAGAACCGGGTAAGCAATCTTCAGATCGAGGGCTCCGGCAGGGTCGAAAAAGTTCTAAGAGATGATCTCAAAGGGAGTCGCCACCAGAGAATTATTATACGTATCAGTGATAATCAGACTGTCTTAATCGCTCATAACATAGACCTTGCCCCGCGGGTTGAGAATATCAAGAAAGGTGATCGGTTGGAATTTTTCGGTGAATATGAGTGGAATAATAAGGGAGGAGTTATTCACTGGACCCACCGTGATCCTGCCAACAGGCATGTTTCCGGCTGGCTCAGGCATCAGGGGAAACTGTACCAATAAAGCACACCTTTGGGCCACGTTAAGATCATAATAGTATCAACCAATGAGGTGAAATAGATGAGCATTGAGGATGTACAGTTGAACAACTTTCTGCAGCAGCTTTACCAAAAGAGCGGTGGTGATGTTACTGCTGAAGTCTCAATGTACGAAATAGGCGCCACTCTGGGATTGGACAAATCCGAGGCTGGCGGTGTCGCTGAGGATCTCATTATCGACGGTTATGCCGAGTTGAAGAATCTCACCGGCGGTATAAGTATCACAACCCAAGGTTTACGTTTGCTCGACGTGGATATCTCTGATGGAACCGATGGGTCGTCCGAGGGAATATTTGTACTGGGAGAGGCCGAAGTGCTGTCCCCCGAGATTTGTCAAGCGGTCGAACTGCTGACTAGCGAGATCAAAAGGGTCGCCGCCGAGGGAGGGTTCAGCTACAGTCAGGTCGAGGAACTCGTCATTGAGGTCAAGACTCTGGAAACTCAAATCCTGTCGAGTCGCCCTAAAACAGCAATAGTGAAGGAAATTTTACGCTCATTGGCGAAACTGATTTCGGCAAACGAACCAGGTGTTTCGCTCGGCGAGCAGATTCGCAAGGTGATCGGGAAAAGTTGAGATTTGCATCATCCCGGGCCCTTCGGTGTCTCTTCAGCTTGGTTCAGGCTTCGCCGCTTTCACCGACATGATCCAGGATAATCCCGAGTATCCTTCTGAGCGGCTCGGCTGCTCCCCATAGAAGCTGGTCGCCTACAGAAAAGGCGGTCAGATAGTGGGGGCCCATATTCAGTTTGTGCAGGCGGCCAACAGGAATATCGAGGGTTCCCGAAACCTTGGTGGGGGTCAACTCCTCACTGCTGATCTGCCTGTCATTGGGAGTGACTTTAACCCAATCGTTGTGTCCAGCAATGATCTCTTCGATCGCACGAATTGGCAGATCTTCACGCAGTTTTATTGTAAAGGCCTGGGAGTGACAGCGCATGGTACCAATGCGGACGCAAAGTCCATCCACAGGTATGATATCGTCACCAGTCCTGCCAAGAATCTTGTTGGTCTCGGATACTCCTTTCCATTCTTCCTTGCTCTGACCGTTTTCGACGGGCACATCGATCCAGGGGATCAGGCTGGCAGCCAGGGGAACTCCCCAATTTTCCAGTGGAAGTGATCCATCACGCAATTTTGCAGTGATCTTACGATCGATATCGAGAATAGCTGAAGAAGGATCTGCCAGCAGGGTAGATGCCTCCGATTCGAGTGCTCCCATTTGAGCTATCAGCTCACGCATGTTTTTGGCACCGGCACCGCTTGCAGCCTGGTAGGTCATTGAGGTGATCCATTCGATCAGGTTGCGTTCGAACAACCCGCCCAGTGCCATCATCATCAAAGAGACTGTACAGTTGCCGCCTATAAAGTTCTTAATGCCGCTGTTCAGTCCGTTATCAATAACCGATCTGTTGACCGGGTCGAGCACGATAATTGAGTCTTCTTGCATTCTCAGAGCGGAGGCGGCATCGATCCAGTAGCCGTTCCAAGATGCTCTGAGTTGTGAGAAAACTTTGTCGGTATAGCCGCTTCCCTGGCAGGAGACGATTGTGTCCATTTGGGCAAGCAGCTTGAGATCAGTTGCATCCTGCAGCAGTTTTGGCCCATGTCCGACATCCGGGCCCGGCTCACCGGCCTGGGATGTGGTAAAAAAATGAGGTTCGAATCTCTGAAAATCATTTTCTTCGGTCATTCTATTCATAAGAACCGAACCGACCATGCCTCTCCATCCGACGAATCCAACCTTGTACATCACTCACTCCATTCTTGATCTTTTAACCAATGCTCAACAAACCGGTTCCACAATGTTTGAACTTTTTCATTAACAGATAACAACGCATCCGACAAGGAGCCATCTTTCTAGCATATTTCGTTACCACGATCCACAACCTTGAAGTTGTGGCTGCTGCAGTTTATAAGAAAGGAGTTGTGTCGAAATTGGATAACAGTCCCATTCGGGTTGATTCACAGCACCTGCATAGCGCTAAAGCGAGGCTACTTTGATGAAACGATTTATGCTCCTAGGAGCGCTCTTCCTTCTTTTCCTGACCGGATGCGGCAAAATTGGATCTAAGGTGGAGGATCATATCGAACTGGTGGGCAGCGCCCTGACCGAGACACCGGTTTCGGTATTTGAAGTCAATCTGAAAGCAGCACGGGGAGCTGCGGAAATCAGAGACTTCAGCGTTGCCAATCCCAGAGGTTATGTAGCCAGAAATGCGATGAGTTGTGAGCGGGTTTATGTCAATCTCGGGCTTGTCTCGACGGTGACTGGAGATCCGCTTACGATCGATCGGCTGATCATTTCCTATCCGGTTCTAAACCTGGAGCAGAATGCACAGGGCGGCTCAAACCTCAAGGAGATTAGCGAGAATATAGAAAGAAACGGCAAGAAGGCGGATCAGGAGTCAGCGGAATTTGATCCAGCCTCACCTGATACCCCAACGGAGCCGTTAAGAATCAGGATTAAGGAGCTGATCATAGAGGGGGTTACCTTGAACGTACTGCGGGTGGACGGATCATCCGCTTCTGCCATTTTGCCTTCGATCAGGCTTGAAGACGTCGGGGGGGAAAGAGGCGTGACACCCGCCGAACTTGGTCTGGTCGTATCCGGTGCCATGACCGGAGAAATGCTCAAGGAGATGATTGCCCGGGAGCTGATCGAGCGGGGCGGCCATATCAAAAAGGCGCTGTCGGCAGAAAACCTGATGGCGGTTCTTGCGAACACAGTGAATTTAAGTCCGGAAATGAAGCAAACAATCAGCCCTGTGGTCGAAGAGTTAAGCAAAGCGTTGATGGAAGTTATCGATGTCTGGGTGGATCAGGGCTATATCGACTTGGCCGAGCTCAACGAACAACTGGCGCCAGTATTTGACACTTTTAAGAAAGGGCTGGCCGAGCATCTCGACAACGAGCAGGTTACCCTTCTGACACAGCGTTTATCGGAGATAGAGAATAATGGACTGGAGGTTCTGCGTTATTTAGCAATACACAAAATTGTCGAGCGGTTGGAAATCTCGCCGGATCAGCTCGTTCAGATCAGGTCGATTCTGCATGAACATTTTGTCAGCATCAGTGAAGTTATAAAACAGATTGCTGCAAATCCACAACGAAACAGGGAAATGCTCATCACTGCTTACTACGAAACATCCCAGAGGCTGCAAACAAGCCTCTCTGAAAGGCTGACGGAAAAACAGATGGAGAAGGTAGATCTCTGGCTTGATGAGGCCCTGGATAAAATCCTGATAATTGCCGACAGGTTTTTTGAGTAAAAAAACGCTAATCAGTGATCAAAACCGAAATAGGATCCGAGGAACTGATTGATATCTTGATCCTTGAATTTCTCCGGGTCCCAATCGTCATCAGAGAGGATATGACGGTAGCTGTCTTTCAGAACGTAAGCTTCCGCTGCAAAGATATTGTTGTCGGTCATAATCTGAACACTCTGGCGTTCGTAGTAGCTTCCTTCAAAATCGTCAAGCAGGGACAGATCCTTTGAATCGATATCAAGATAGAGGACACCGGGCACGGTTGAATTGACAGGACCTTTCAGAATGGCCGGATACTGTTCATTGAGTATTGAACGGCGAATGAAGCCGGATAAGGTTCCGGGACAATGTCGATAGGATCCGTCCACAACTTCAGTCCAGATTCGTTCGAACATCAGTGATCCATAAGTAAAAATATGTGTCATGGTTTTGTCGTGCCGGTTTTTTTAGTTGCTGTACGCCATGGTTTGAATACCGATATCCAGACGGTGAGGAGCAGAACCAGACACTGTAAAGTACCAAACCAGAAATTCATCCGTTGATTGTAGAGGTAGTCCTCATTAGCAAGTGCTGTCAGGCCAAGTTCGCCTGAGATGTTCATCATGGCCGTTTCCCACGGTCCTAGAAAAAAGGTGCCGAACGAAATGGCTGAGACGGTTATGATCCATTTGATAATAATCCACCGCTGTTTGAAAAATCCCCAGTTGCTCAGCGTCGAATAGGCTAAACCGGTCAGCAGGCAGCCGATGGCTCCGGGTATGACAACCACAGCCATGTCAATATGGTGGATCGACTGGTTGATGCCAAAGAGCACCGCACCGTTATCGACGTCAGATTTAAGAAAATAGAGGAACAGCAGTGACACTGCTCCTCCTATCCAACAGCTCACGCAAATCAGGTGGGCAACCTTGAGCCATCTCAAATGTTTGGGCTGGAGCTTGTTCATCTTTGAACCTAAAGAATCGATCTTTTCTGCACCTTATGAGGTTGCCATATCTCTGTCAACAATCATCATCAGGTAAGGTCTGAAATGAAATGACAAAAAGCGTCACAAGCTGACGCTGGTGCGTAACAGGTAGTGGGTGAATTGTGAGACCGCCTACCTGAAAAGGATTGTTCAAAATGGCCGGTGGCTGTTTACGGTTGTAATTTGGCAGGCTCTAGCAGAGGGGTATGAAAAAATGAAAATTGGTCCAGAATTTGAATAAGAAAACGACGACAAGAACCAGCACCAAACGATAGACAGCTGAGTTGCATTTTATCGTCGACCGCGACGAATTAGCCCAGACGTTTCATATTAGTCCGGAATCTATATCGACACCAATGAGCCTGTTAAAGAAGATATCATCCAATAAATTTGTTCGCCTGCTGAAGCTTAGTGCTCCAGTTGGCCATCAGCCAAGGCTGGCAACAGCAGAATCTTTGCCTGAAACGAGTAGCGGAGAACTTAGTCTGGAACGAATTAAGGACTTGATCATTGAGGCCTATTCGGCGCTCGATGGAAAGAGGCGGATGAAGCTGCTTGAGAGAGCCGATCAAATGGAAGCTCAACTGGTGTCAATCTATCGGGCCAGGGGCTTGCAAATCACGGCGGATAATATTTGTGACACGCTCGAGACTCACCGGAAACGTCACTGTAATCGTTGTTCTTAATCTTGTTAACGGTGATCCGATGTGAGAATCAATCTGTTGCCTGTTGACTGTTCTCTTTCTTTTTCTCATCGGGCGGGATGACAATGATTTTATCCGGATCAGCGTCCTCTTCGGCAGCCTCGTAGAAGAGCATTGCCGGACCAGATTTCCGCTCTGAGCCGTCGTCCGGTTTACGGGGGTATCTCTCAGCAGTGTCAGGGGTGGGGGCGGCTGTGCATGAAGTGAGCAGCAGCATTGCTCCGAGCAGAATAAGAGCGGCTTTCAATAAGAAATGTCTATCCATTACTGTCTTGACTGGGCAAGAAATAGTTGAGAAAGCGGATCTGAAGTGATCATCAGGTAGGCTGATATCGGGGCTGTCTCCTCTTTGGGTTCACCGCTGAACAATTCTGAACTTGAAAATTTAATGGTAGCCAGGGATTTTGCGCCGCCGCTGTCTTTGGCAATTTCGAAAGCATCCTGGTCAATTTTCCCTGATTTGTTGTAGGTCCAGTAAATCATCTTATCGTGAGCAGTGGCCGTCGGTTCGCCATATTCAAACATGAGGCTGCCGACTATCTTTTTTATATCGGCCATCGTGCTTTCAGGATAGTGCTGGTAGACACCTAAAACTAGGTCGTTGTCATGGGCGGCAATAACATAAAAATCTCCATCCACAAACTTATAGGTTCCCTGCAATGACTTCTTTATCGGGTTCTGGCTGGCGATATTTTTCTGCTTATCGGTGAGAGATTTACCAAGCACATAGTCGCCAAAACCAAGTTCGAGTTTTGCAACCTCACCTGCGAGACGATCAATTTCCTCGTCGACGGTCGATGCGTTTAGACTACAGCTTAGCAGGACTAGAACGAACAGCAAAGACAAGATACCAATATATTTTCTCATGGCGGCCGTTTCATAAAAATGCCCCGGTATCCTATCAGCAATACCGGGGCTGGTTAAGGTAAGTAAGGTATAATTTACTGCTTGTAACGATCCTTCTGCTCGGCTTGGATCGCTTTCATCACATCTGCGTCAAAGCCTTCCTTGTACCAGGCATGTTCAGGCTTGGCAAGTATCTCACCAACCACTTTTTCATACTTCTCGGACATACCTTTTTTCTCTGCCAGATGCATCAACTCCGGTATGAATTTGAAATAGAAGTTGTGGGCGACATCATACATGCCGTGCCAGTGAGTGTAGTCCGGACCCATCATGGCTGCGCCGTGTCTGGCCCGACGTCCTTCATGATGCCAGAGTTCCCACCAGTGCCAGCCAAGCTCGGTGTGGAAAGTGGAACCATGAATAAGCCCGTCTTCGCCAGCCATCTTATAGAGTGCTTGGGCAGGCTTGGCGAATTTATCGTTATAGGTAACCACCAGGGCATCAAACTGCTTGTAGAAATTCTGCACCTTCTGGTCGCCGTGACACTGGCTACAGACTTCCTGCATGTTGGAGCGACGCTGCTCCCAACTGATGACTTCCATGGCCTCTTTCTCGACCGGTACCTTCTTCCAGACGCCGTCAACCTGCTTGAATTCCTGATATTTGATCATGGAACCCGGCTGGGGTGGAATATCACCAGGGATATCTTTCTCGGTTCCATCGGCAAACACCGCCCGGTTCAGCTTGGCTGAGACTTTAGGACGAAGAGTCCAGGAGATGCGGTCGCCGACATTATGGGTGTTTTGCGCTTCACCGCCATTAGGCTTGACATAGGCGCCCATGTGGCAGGTTGAACAGGTCGGAGCATAATAGTAATCTTTGCCGAGGACCCATTGGCCTGCCTTCATGATGTTCATACCGTTGAAGCCGGCGTCTTTCATTGCCGAGTAATAGGTGATGCCATGCTTGGATTCGTTGTAGACTTCAATTTGCGGATGATCCGGACCGAGGTGGCACTTACCGCAGTTTTCCGGTTGGCGCGCCATGGAAGCACGAAAACTGTGCTTGGAATGGCAGGCGTTACAGGTTCCCGCAAAGCCGTCCGGGTTCAATCGACCCATTCCTGAGTTGGGATAGGTCATCGGATCAAACATGACGGCTCCGGAAGCCATCTTCAAAGGCTTTCCGCTATCATCTTTGAGAACCGTCAGGATGGAGCCATGACACTGCCAACAGCCGTTTGCGGCATCAGCCTTGTCTTCCAGCGAGCAGATTACCTCGCCGAGCACGTTGTCCAGTGAGGCCATAATCTGGCCGGCTGCGGCATGATGAGAAGCCTGCTGCTCTTTCACTTCGCGCACGTGACAGTAACCACAATCCTTGGGGCTCAGAACGGTCTTTATCAAAGCTCCCTCGTGCTCGTAGCCGGTGATGTCGCCTTCTTCGGCGGCATGGCAGTTATAGCAGCCCACCTGTCCATCTTTTCCGGCAGCATGTGGGGAATGACGCCACTGCTGAACCAGTGAATTGTTCTCTTTCAGATGGCAATTCACGCATTTTACATTCATCTGCACGTTTCTTTCGTTGCTCACATCCATCGATACCTTGGTGGCGGCATAGAGTGGGGTGGCAATGAAGAACGCAAGCAGAGTTAAGAAAAGCACTCTACCTAAAGATTGCATCTTCTCCTCCAGTCAATTGTTTAAATTCTTAGGTGTGATAAAACAAATTGGCAACCAAAGATCTAGTAGTTCGTCATCACCTCCTTGTCTGTAATACATCTGCAGGTCGCCCTTACTCATATATAGAATGGTTTTCCCATCCTCCTCGTAACTTAATCAATTTGAGGCTTAAGCCTCCGATATCTGTTGATCGGTTGGCTGGTCGTCCAGCCACAGTGGAAAAATTTTACTAAGTATGAAAAGAATGACCCATGGAGCGGTCATCACAACTATCGCTGCTATTATCCCTTCGCGGCCTTCCCAATGAGGAACAAAGGAAACCTGTCCCCTGGTCGAATTGGACATGAGTTGACCTCCAATAACGACGTTCCAGCGCATCAGTAGAACCTGGATAAGGATCATCAGGGATACGAGTGGAGCGAGAAACAGAACGATCCTGTCCTTCAGTTTGAACAGGCAGAGAATACCAAGCAGGATGAACGGTATTACTGAAAAGATTCTTACCTGGAGAACCCAGAACGTTGTATAGAGAGGGCCCCAATAGAGGTTTTCAAGGACATGCCAGTGATGAGTGGCCATATAGGCATGACTGAACACCTCGAGCATCTCGAAGACAAAATCGAGGATAAAAAAGCCCCAGAGAAACTTGATGGAAGTGCGTATGCAGTCCATATCAACGGGTTTGCCCTTGAACTTCATAATAAGGACATAGGTAAGCACAATTCCAGCGATCCCCGAAACGCAGGCAGAGAGCAGAAAAATTACAGGCATGAGCGGGGTAGCCCACAATGGGTTAGCCTTAACTCCTCCGAAGATGAATCCGACGTAACCATGAAGGACACAGGCCATCGGGATGCCGAGTCCGGCGAGAAATCCGATGATGCGATTGTCGAGCGCCAGTGCATCGGCAGAAAGGTTGTCATTAAAAAAGGCGAGAAAAGCGTAAAACCGACTCTTCAATCCCGATGATGCCTGCCACAGGCCTACCATGGTAGGCCGGTAGATGAACAGGATCTCATGCACGAGCAGGATGAGGTAGGCCGTATAAATAAAGCCGAAACCAGCCATCGCTGAACTGGGATTGGGGGTAAGAAACATTGAGTACGAACGTTCAGGGTGGCCGAGGTGAAGGAGAAGCGGCCAGGTGGCACAGGCCAGGAACGCCAATGCGAATATCAGCGAGTAGCGGGATATGGGCCTCAGAGCCTTTATACCGAACACATGATAAAGCGAAGAGACGATGAATGCTCCCGCGACGATGCCGGTGATATAAGGGTAAAGGACGATCATCAGTGACCAGTGTACGTGAAGATCATTGGGGAACACGAAGTTAGTCAGGGACGAGATAGCATCACCTTGATGTATAGCGGCATTCATTAGACGACCTCCCTTCTAAGGCCCAGGTAATGAAGGGCCGGCTCGTTACCCATATCAGGTTTAAGCACGGAGATTACATGGGGCTGGCGCAGCAGCTGTGCAACCTCGGATTCCGGATCATCGAGATCGCCGAACTTGCGGGCACCGGTTGGGCAGACGGACACGCAGGCGGGAAGCAGCCCTTTACGGACACGGTGGTAGCACCAGGTACATTTTTCAGCAGTATGATTTGTCGGGTTGATGAAACGAATAGAATAGGGACAGGCCTGGACACAATAGGAACAGCCGACGCAGCGTGTCTTGTCGACCAGAACAAATCCATCTTCGGTCTGATAGGTGGCGCCCACCGGACAGACTTGCACACAACTCGGTTTTTTACACATATTGCAGAGTTTAGGGACAAAAAAGGTATCCCTAATCGGGTGCGGCAGCCCCTCTCTAGGCTTGGTGTAGCCGCCGAGTCCGCCGTCGGGCGAATCCACAAAGACACCATCGTGATCGTCGATGATATAGCGTTCAACCCAGGTTCGGTAGTGGCCGTCGGGTACCTTGTATTCTGCTTTGTCGGCAATGCAACAAGAACCACAGCCGATACAGGCGGTGATATCGACGACGAAAACGAAGTTCTTCTCGGTGAAGACGCTGTCATCGTCTTTCATTCCCGGAATCTGTTCGATATATTCAGAGGCTTTTAGAGGGATAACCAGAAGCAGGGACCCGGCGATGGTGCCGCCAAGTACATTTTTAATGAATTTCCGTCTATCTTTGTTGATCTCTTTTTCTATATCCAACATTCTTGCCTCTCCTTTTCAGTGGGCATCAATACAGGTTCCGCGCATTATCTCAGTAAGTTCATGGGGTGGAGTTCTTAAGCGGTTTCTTCTTGGCAACTCCGACGATTTCCTTGGCCTGGTTGATCCACAACAGCGGGTCGTGAACCATATGGCACTGATCGCAGGTGTGGGTCAGCTGAACATGCTGATCCTGAAGGTGTTCCGGCATTCCTATGACCTTTATTTCTTCACGCGGCCTGGCCGTAATAATCTTATTGTGGCAGCGCAGGCACAGATCTTTCAGGTCGTCACCACGCACCACCGGCAGGGTTGCGATTTTCTTGCCGTCAGCAATATGGTCACCATACAGACCATGGCAAACCTCGCAGGAGACCGTTTTGTGCACACCACTTTTATGAATGGTTCTGATCGGTTTATGGCATTGAAAACAAGCTTCATTGGTGCCTAGACGAACCGGAACAGCTTTCTGGTCGGCTATATCTGCCCCGCGGTAGTGTCCATAATCGCCCATACCCTCTGGCATGAATAACTGTCTTGCCCCCAGACCGATAAGGACCACAACCGCA
Source organism: Desulfocapsaceae bacterium (assembly GCA_051010975.1). Lineage (GTDB taxonomy): Bacteria > Desulfobacterota > Desulfobulbia > Desulfobulbales > Desulfocapsaceae > JABDQA01. The sequence continues at coordinate 10,115 of JBPCUV010000442.1, read as the reverse complement.
AGAGCGATGATCAGCCGGATCAGATGCGCGTAATATTTTTGCTTTGACTCCTGGTGCATGAGTCCTCCTTGCCTGTCAGTGTGAGCGGTGAAAGATCATAACAAAACCAATGCATGCAAATTTGATTCCAAATATTAATATATTGTTATTCTAGGAGGTTACTGTCAAACAAGGTAAGAGGGGTTACTGATTGGTAACGATCTGAGATGGCGGTGTTACCCGAGGGTAACGACTGGAGTCCCAACGGAATACAAGTGCTTCGGTAGGACAGTTGTCAATACAAGCACCACAGTTCCAGCAATAAGCGGAGCAGCCCTCTCCAAGTTCGGGGATCAGGCCCATCGGGCAGGTTTTTGTGCAAATATCGCAGTGAATGCAGTTCTCAGCGACAACCCGGACCCGTAATTTTCGCTTCTGGCCGACACAGGCTAGCAGCGCACCCAAGGGGCAGAAACTACGGCAGAAAAACCTGCGGGTCACCAATTCCAAGACCATGATCAGAACAAGAAGTAGCCCTTCGAGAGCTAGGGTTCTGAAAAAGACGAGCATCATTATTTCCCTTCCGACCAGTCCGGGAGGAGAAAGAAAAACAAACAGGGGTGCTCCTATGACCATTGAGAGTATGAGTTCTGCAATCAGGGTGAACCAGAGGATTTTTTTAGCGACAACAAGCTTGTTGTGCAGATACTTCTTTTTGGAGATGAATTTCCTGAGCCTATCGAATAGTTCAAGAATAAAGGTTACCGGGCATATCCAGGAGCAGAAAACCCGGCCCAGAAGAAAGGCGATGGTGAGTGGAATTATCATACCGATAATAGATGGCAAATAGACTGCCTTGGTAATTAACAGACTCTCGAGTCCTTCAAGAGGCGATACGAACCAGAGCGAGCCTATGCCAATCGATTGGTACCAGCCCTGGAGGAAATTGTTGTGGAGGAAATAATTAATAAATGGATTCACCAGGATAATTAGAAAGGCCCCGAGAAGAACGATGAGCCGCATGGTCGTGTAGACTTTTCTCGTGGTAACCGCAGGAACCATTTCCTGGCCACCCCTGTCCTGGATCATAGGGTCACCTTGTCGCTGGCATAGATTGGTTCGATGTTTATTGATTTCATGCCTGATTCAAGAGTGACAGGGCAGGCGTTTGTACACAGACCGCAGCCGGTGCAGTGGTCGATTTCGACCACCGGCTTTAACTGATCGAGCTTGATCGCTTTCTCCGGAAAAGGGCATTTGTCATAACAGGTGCGGCACAAGGTGGTGCCGATCCAGGCAGCGCAACTGAATTTGTCTACCACCGCCAAACCCATGCGGGTGTCTTCCTGGCCGACGCGCTTGAGGCTTCCGGTAGGACAGACATCGACACATTTCATGCACAGATAGCAGGGTACAAGCTCTGCTTCGATCAATGGTGTCCCGGCATGGACTCCGTTTCTGATGTCGAGCATACGAATCGAACGGTAGGGGCAGACCTCGACGCAGCGACCGCAGCGGATGCACTTGGCCGGGAATATCTCCTCGGGCACTGCGCCAGGAGGGCGCAAGCGGTTGGTGGTGACAGGGCTTTCCAGGGCCTTTGCCTGGATTTGGCTTGAATATATGGTGAACAGACTGGCGGAGCTCAGCAGCGCAGTGAGAAGCGTACGACGTTTCACTTTTGCTCGTTGGTGTCAGGTGGCTCGAGCGGTTTTCTGAAACCAAATGGCTTGGTCAGTTTTTCTCCTCTGGCCATTTTTTCGGCTTCGTCCTCGGTGTTTAGGTAGGTCATTCCAACATTGAGGATATGTTCATGCTTGTTAATAGTATCGATCAACGTTTCCATCTCTTCGGAGGTTTCGCTGTCGATGACGGCGACAATATTACCTTTGTCATCAGCACCATGAATTTCCAGGGTTGAGTAAGATTTTAGATCTCTTAGTACCGTCTCACTAAGCTCGGCTCTGCAGGTTATGACGACACCGCCGATGGGCATGGCGACTCCTCTTGTAAAAAAAAGGTCGGATATCCAAATGATACCCGACCTGGAATGGGATTAGCTAGACAATAAAAGGTTTTAATGGTTTGGGACCGGAAACCCGCTTTACCTGTACTGCACAGATCTTGAATTCAGGTTCTTTTGAGCCCGGATCGAAGGCATCCTTGGTGACCTTGTTGATCATCCTATCTTCATGCTGATCGTGCCAGTAAGCGAATACCATACCCTCAACCGGTCCCTCGTAAACTTTAGCCGGCATGATGTTGACACCGCGTCTGGATTTCAACTCAACCATATCACCTGGTTTGATACCGAGCTTCTGAGCGTCCTTGGGATTGATTTCCACATACGCATATGGATTGGCTCGAAGCAATTCGGGAATCCGGCCGGTCATTGACATTGTGTGCCAGTGATCGACAATGCGCCCAGTGGACAGGTAGAATGGGTATTCACTGTCGGGTACCTCTTCGGGGTCGGCCTGGTCGCGCAGCCAGATCCACAACTTTCGATCCGGATGGGCTGGCCCATAAAACTGGTAGGGCAGATCGTCTTTGGACTCGGAGTCAGCCATCGGATCCCTGCCTTTGACGAACTTCTTCACCGTTCCGCCGGTCAGTGCATATTCCTCAGTGGGGGCCGGCCACTGGACACCGTCGGCCATCTGTTCAAGGACTTCGTAGGTGGCACCGCGAAGGTCGTTGTCCCGATGAGCGGTGAGCTTCTGAGAGTATTCATCCCAAATGGCCTTGGGCAAATCATAATCCTCATCGAGTCCCTCGAAGGGCTTGATGCACTGAGCGATTACCGGATCATTGAGCTTTTCGGCTAATCGACTGGCCCATTCTCTGATAATCCAGACTTCAGGTTTCGCTTCGCCTGGGCTGTCAATGGCTTTTGGGGTAATCTGTGAGCGACGCTCGGTGCAGCCGTAGACGCCGGTTTTTTCAAAGTGGAAGCTGGTCGGCAGCACCAGATTGGCCTTCTGGGTCGTCAGAGTGTGAAATATATCCGTACAGATAATGAAGACATCTTCACGGTCCATCCCTTCATTGTAGAGATTGCAGTTCGGTAGACTCTGGACCGGGCTCGTACAGTTGATCCAGATGGCTTTGATCTTCGCCTCGTTGACTGCCGAGAACATCGCCATGGTGTGCAGACCGGGTTTGGGCGGAATGCGGCCTGTCGGAATGCCCCAGGCTTTTTCAACCTGATTACGCAGTGGTTCTTTCACCACGGGGCGATGACCAGGCAGGATATGACAGAGCCCGCCGCCTTCACGCACCCCACCGCAGGCATTGGGCTGGCCGGTGAGGGACAGACTGTCGGCGCCGTCTGTCATAAGCTGACCGGTGAGAATATGTAAGTTGTGTACCAGGTTGTTGGCCCAGACACCACGCTTACGCTGGTTGAGCCCCATTGTCCAGAGGCTGACAGTGCCTTTTGAGGTAGCAAACCAGCGGGCAACCTCGCGTACGTCTTCGGGACTGAAGGCATCACCACAGATTTTAGCGGTCTCTTCGGGTGTGTACTTGGCAACCTGGGCTCTATAGGTTTCGAAATCGACTGTCTCCTTGCCGCTTTTAAACGTGGTATATTTACCGAGAAAATCCTCATCATACAGCTTCTCTTCGATTATCACGTGGGCCATGGAGTTGAGCAGTGCCAGATCAGTTCCGGGCTTAAACTGCAGATGTTTGTCGGCGATCCTTGAGGTTTGCGAGACCCTGGGGTCGACATTAATGACTTTCACCTCGTTTGGGTTGTCGAGTTTGCGACGCATGATGCGGCGAAAAAGAACTGGATGGGCTTCGGCGGTGTTGGAACCGATAATGAAAAAGCAATGAGCCTTCTCGAGGTCGGAGTAGCCGCCGATCGGCTCATCCGCGCCAAAAGATGTGAGATAGCCGCCGACAGCACTGGCCATGCAAAGTCGAGGATTTCCTTCGACATTGTTGGACTGCAGTCCACCCCGCATGACTTTCTGAAAGAAATAGGTTTCCTCGGTCAGGGCTTGACCGGAACCATAATAGGCCACGGCCTCACCTCCGCCGGCTTTGTGAGATTCGGCAAACTCTGAGGCGGCGATATCGAGCGCCTGGTCCCAGGAAATCTCTTTAAAAGCCTCTTTTTTGCTCTTTCTGTAGAGCGGCATGGTAAGTCGATCAGGATGACGCATACATTTCCAGAAATGCATGCCTTTCATACAGACATACCCATAATTAGTACGGGAATCGGATACCCCGCGAAGCCCCATCGGTTCGCCGTTTTTGACTCCTAACTCTACTCTGCAGCCTACACCGCATAGACGACAGCTACCGCGGTGCCAGATTACCCCTTCATCCGCCTTGGCAATGTTGCTGCCTGAAATCGGCAGCTTCATGCTTACGTAGGAAGCGGCCGAAAGAGCTGCCGCTTTTTTTATGAAATCACGTCTTGATTGTGCCATGGAAACCTCCTTGAGTAAGGTAGTGAATTATTTATTTTTCAGCCTTGAACGAGTGGGGTACATGGCACTCCCAACAAGGTTTATCCTGTGCACCTTCTTTATCCAGCATGTCCAGATGGCAGGTGGCACAGTCTGCCTTGGCCGGTGTAATCTTGAAGGTTTCGAATGTACCATGGCATTGATAGCACTTGACCATCGCAATGCCGTGCACTGAGTCGAACCATTCCTTTTCGATCTCAGGTGTCGATTCCCGGTGGCAGTCCGCACAGGCTATCAGCATCTCCTGTTCGCTGAGCTCGGGATGGGTTTCCTTTTCGTTTTGACCGGTCACCGGCGGCACCGAAAATATCAGTATTGCCAATATTGCCAGGATCAAACCCCCGGTAATTATTTTCTTTTCCTGTTTCACTATTCCCTCCTTGTTCGGGTTGGTGTTAACCACGCATTGTTTTGCCTCTTAATCACTTTGCAATCTCTATACCATTCATAAAAATGAGTAATTACATAACATTATCCTGAACAGCTTTCTGGTCCGTTACGCATTGGTTACAGAATAATGATACAGGTGTTACCAGACAGTAACAAAATTGATGAGCTGAGGGGCGCACCTCCATTCTCTTTTGTTTGCTAGATCCAAGTTGATGATTTATTAAGCCCAGCTAAATGATTTTCTAACTAGCCGGAAAAATAGGATATCTGGGGGTAGCGCCAAAGTAACATAAAATTTGCCTGCTAAGAGGTTGCTACACAAGGATTGAATTTTGCAAGGCTCTCATTTGTCTGGCGCGATACTGCAAAACTATTACAGGATCATGAATCGATCGGAAATGTTGAGCTGAAAGAAAATGCAATTCCCCAAATCGATCCTTCTTCGGACGAAATTCATCATCTTTATTGGTGCGATCATTACCCTTTTTTATGGCTATATGATCTATAGAACCAGTGCTTTCGACGAAGCGATGATATTGCGGCAGGCGGAGCAACAGGCCCGAATGCTCTATAAGCAGATATTGTTGACCAGGCAATGGGCTTCCGACCATCAGGGTCTGTTTATTATGAAGAGGAAAGGGGTGGAGCCAAATCCCTACCTCGATCTTCCGACCGTCACCGACTCCTCGGGCCAGACCTATTTTCTCAGAAACCCTGCCATGATAACCAGGGAGCTTGCTCAGTATGCAAAACAGGACGGCCTTGGATATTTTCGGGTTACCAGTTTGAAACCAATCAATCCCTCGAATGTTCCCGACACTTTCGAGCACGATGCCCTGCACTCATTCGAGAAAGATGGCGTTCTTGAGATGATCAGTGTCAATCAGGCAGATCCCGGAAGAGAAGTCAGGTTCATGGCCCCTCTCAGAGTGACCGAATCCTGTCTGGGTTGCCATGCCCAGCATGGTTATCAGAAAGGTGATATCAGAGGCGGACTGTCAATTACCATACCCATAGACTGGGCTGACAATCTAATAAATAAAAACATACATAGTCTGATTTTTATTGGTATCCTCTCTGTTCTTTTCGTTACCGTGGCTTTGTTTTTGATGTTTGAAACTCTGATCGTTCACCGGATAAGTAGGCTTTCAAAAGCTATGGAGACATTCCCAGAAGATTTGAGTGAACAGAAGATGCTGCCCTCTTTGTTCAAGGATGAGCTCGACACGGTAAATGAAAATTTCAATATGTTCTGCGAGCGGTTGAGAAAATCACAGAAGGAACTGCTCAAAGCCCAGAACCAGGCACACCTCTCCGAGAAAATGGCCTCATTAGGTATACTGACAACCGGTATTGCCCATGAGGTAAACAATCCGCTTGGTGGCATGCTCAACTGTGTCAAGGCTCTGCAGGAGAACCCGGGAGACAGGGACATGCTCAACCGCTATCTGCCACTGATCGAGAAGGGTCTGAGACAGATTGAGATGATCATGCGCCAGCTCCTCAACTTCGGCAGGAATGAGCCGCTCCAGATCCGTTCGGTTGATGTGGCGTCTTTGTTCAACGAATGTGTAGAACTGTTATCGTTCAAATTCAAAAACATCACAATAAATATGGATATTGATGTCCATCGTCCCCATCAACTCGATGCAGAAGCGCTTAAACAGATAATCATCAATATCTCTCTCAATGCCTTTCAGGCCATGGGCGATAAGGGATCACTTTTTATCGGCTGTCGTGAATCTGACAATGATCTGATTATAACGTTCAGAGATACCGGACCCGGTATAAGCGAAAAGAATATGCCGCATATTTTCGATCCATTTTTCACTACTAAGGATGTGGGTGAGGGGACAGGACTTGGATTGGCAGTTACCTACTCATTGGTCCAGCGAATGCAGGGTCAAATTTCAGTGGATAGCGCTGCTGACGAGGGGACCAGGTTTGAAATAACCATACCCTGCGGGGATCAACACCGTTAGATACTTTTGTAGTGATTAAAATCGGCATAACAGAGGTGTTTCTAGGGTTGATGTCCAGGTAGAAGCAGCGTGACTCCTGTAAATTGAGTATTATTAAAATTTTGACAGCTAGAAATAAAAATCAAAATTTAAGCGAGATACGATGACCTCCCCAGACCACAAATTCGATACCCTGCACATGGGTCGCTCCTCCCTCGATCTCTACGCCAATGAGGTTGGAGCCCCCTTTGAAAAAATAAAGAGTTTTGGTGCATTTGTAGGAGGATCGCCGACCAATATCAGCGTTGGCGCCACGAGGCTGGGCCTGAAATCTGCACTGCTCACCGGAGTCGGCGAAGATCCGGTGGGGGATTTCATCCTTCAGTTTCTCAGGGAGGAAGGAGTAGAGACTGGTTTCATCCTACGTAAACCGGGTCATAGAACCAGCGCGGTGGCCTTGGGGATCGAGCCGCCTGATAAGTTTCCCCTCGTCTATTATCGTGATAACTGTGCCGATATCGAATTGACGATTGATGACGTTCTTGCAGCCCCGGTTGGAGCCAGCAAAATTCTGCAATTTGCCGGTACGAATTTATGCAAAGATCCCTGTCGAACAGCTACTATCTATGCCGTCGAAATGGCCCGAAAGATGGGTACAGAGGTTGTGCTCGATCTCGATTTCCGACCAGATCAGTGGCATGATCCCCGGGCTTTCGGGGCGACGATCCGTTCTCTGCTGACCAATGTTGATATCGTCATCGGAACTGAAGATGAAATCAACGCAGCCGTTTTGGCTGATGCCGACCAGATAAACCTGACACATTCACAGATCTCTGACGCCAGGGTTGAGGGTGACAGCGATGACGGTGTGAGAACTTTGCTTGCGCTTGGACCAAAAGCTGTGCTCCAAAAACGAGGGGAACATGGAGTGCGGGTACACCTGAGAAATGAAGACGGAACCATCGAGTGCATCGATGCACCGGGCTATCCGGTTGAGATATACAACATCCTCGGTGCCGGTGATGCGTTTGGCGCCGGCTTCCTCTACGGGCATGTGCAAGGTTGGGGCTGGTACAAATCGGCCCGGCTGGGCAACGCCTGCGGTGCTATAGTGGTTACCAGGCATGGCTGCGCCAATTTTATGCCGACAATGCAGGAGGTCCTTGATTTCGTTGATGGCCGTGGAGGCTTCTGAGTTAGCCCGGCGTTATACAACAACCACATTTAAAACATATCTTCCTGGTCTATGCCTGTGGTGATCATAAGACCACTGTCGGGCCTCTTTTTATTATCTCGATCGGTCGGTTGACTTCTCTTCTTTCCTGCACATTATTGACTCTGTAGAGGATGTTCTGTCCTCAGCATCTAAACTCATTCCATCTTGAAAAGGAGGGAACCATGAAAATTTTTCAAACGCAGGCGATGATGCTGACCGCTGTTTTTCTGCTGGCAATCGCGTCTACAGCGTTTAGCGCCGATAAACCTAATATTCTCGTCGTCTGGGGTGATGATATAGGCCAGTCCAACATCAGCTATTATACCCACGGTATGATGGGCTATAAGACCCCTAATATTGATCGCATTGCTGAAGAAGGTATGACTTTCACCGATTATTACGGCGAGCAGAGCTGTACCGCTGGCAGATCAAGTTTTATCACTGGCCAGTCGGTCTTTCGTACGGGACTATCCAAGGTAGGCCTCCCCGGTGCAAAAGAAGGCATGCAGGAGGTGAATCCGACCATCGCCGGCCTGCTTAAAGCACAGGGGTACGCTACCGGCCAGTTCGGTAAAAACCACCTGGGTGACCAGGATGAGCACCTGCCAACCAACCACGGATTCGACGAGTTTTTCGGTAATCTCTATCACCTCAACGCAGAGGAAGAACCGGAGAATGAAGACTATCCGAAAAATCCAGAATTTCATAAACGGTTCGGCCCCCGGGGAGTGATTCACTCCTATGCCGATGGAGGTATCGAAGATACCGGCCCGCTCACCAAAAAACGGATGGAGACTGTCGATGATGAAACTTCGGATGCTGCCCTGGATTTTATTCAGCGCCAGGTTCAGGCTGATAAACCGTTCTTTGTCTGGTGGAGCGGCACTCGAATGCACTTCCGCACCCATGTCAAACAGGAGCTGAGGGGCATTTCCGGACAGGATGAATATTCTGATGGCATGGTCGAACATGACATGCACATCGGAAAATTCCTCGAGGCTCTTGATGAATTAGGCATTGCCGACAATACCATAGTCTTTTATTCGACCGACAACGGTCCCCATATGAACACCTGGCCCGATGCCGCGATGACCCCGTTTCGAGGTGAAAAAAACACAAACTGGGAAGGCGGCTGGCGGGTGCCGGCTATGGTCCGCTGGCCTGGGAAGATCGAGCCGGGGACCTGGTCCAACGAGATCATGCATCACATGGATTGGTTGCCCACCTTTTTGGCAGCGGCTGGTGATCCCAACATTAAAAGCGATCTGAAAAAAGGTGGGGTCTCAGCCATTAATCGGACCTACAAAGTTCACTTAGATGGCTATAACTTCATGCCCTATCTCACCGGCCAGGAAGAAACAGGGCCACGTAAAGATATCTTTTACTTCTCCGACGATGGTGACCTGACCGCACTGCGCTACCTGGACTGGAAGGTGATTTTTATGGAGCAGCGGGCCGAAGCCACTTTTCAAGCCTGGCGTGAACCTTTTATTACGCTGCGTATACCACTGCTGGTAAACCTGCGCCGCGACCCCTACGAACGAGGAATGGTGACCTCCAATACCTATGACGACTGGTTTCTTGACCGGCCCTACCTGCTAGTGCCCGCCCAGGCCTATGTGGCTAAATTTCTTGAGACCTTCAATGAATTTCCACCAAGCCAGAAGGCTGCAAGTTTCAACCTTAGTCAGGTTATGGAAAAACTCGCTAAGAGTGGAGGATCCAAGTAGAATCAAATCCTAAATTGCTGTCTAGACCAACAGGGCCGTTCTGAATCGAATCAGAGCGGCCTCGTTATGTTGACCAAAATCGTTGCACAGCCGATCCTTAGGGAATTTCGTTGCCGACCCCCAGTTTTTGTTGTATAAGCTGCTGCTCTGAGCGATCATAAAGTGAGTTCGAATTACTCGGGTTCCCTCACCCCGAACAACAAAAAGGATTGTTTCATGCCCTCATTTACCGCTGCCCAACTCAGTCGAGCTCTGGCGGTTCTCGTTTTCTTTCACGTACTCGTCATCGCCGCCAGCAACTATCTGGTGCAGATTCCGTTTCAGGTTTTTGGACTTCATACGACCTGGGGCACCT
>JBPCUV010000441.1:0-14698 GCA_051010975.1 Desulfocapsaceae bacterium | reverse complement strand
AAGGTGGGGCTTGAAGTGGCAATCGGAGCATCTTTTGCCGGTGGCCGGGCTCTGGCCACCATGAAGCATGTCGGTCTCAACGTCGCCGCCGACCCTCTGTTTACCGCCTCTTATACCGGCGGCAGGGGAGGGCTCGTGGTGCTGACCGCAGACGACCCCGACATGCATTCCTCCCAGAATGAGCAAGACAACCGCAACTACGCACTGGCTGCCAAGATCCCGATGCTGGAACCCTCCGATCCGGCCGAGGCGAAGGAATTTCTCAAACGTGCGTTCGATCTTGGAGAAGAGCTCGATTCTCCAATTCTGCTGCGGATTACCACCAGGATAGCGCACGTCAAAGGGGTGGTGAGTCGAGGCGAGGTAGTGCCCGCATCCGAGAAGCCGGAAATCGAAAAACATCCGGAGAAGTTCGTGATGTTGCCGGCCATGGCCCGCAGACGGCGGCTTTTCGTGGAAGAGCGCATGGCCAAGTGCCGGGAACTGTCTGAAACTGCAGATTTTAATTTGATTGAGAACGGTGATAAAAAACGAGGTTTTATCACCTCGGGTGTCTCCTACCTTTATGTAAAAGAGGCTTTTCCTGAAGCGACGGTTCTAAAGCTTGGTATGTGCTGGCCATTGCCGGAGCAGAAGATCAGAGATTTTGCCGCCTCGGTCGAGGAGCTCTTTGTGGTTGAAGAACTCGACCCGTTTCTTGAAACCCAGATCAAAGCGATGGGTATTGTCTGCCATGGCAAGGACCTGATACCAGCTATCGGCGAGCTCAATACCGCCGTTGTCAAAAAATCGATCGATCCGGAAAGGGCACCTAAGGATTTATATAAACCGGTAGAACTTCCGCCCCGACCACCCAATATGTGCCCGGGCTGCCCACATCGCGGTATCTTCTTTACACTGTCGCGTATGAAAGTTTTTGTTTCCGGCGATATTGGCTGCTACACCCTTGGATTTCTGCCGCCGCTCAATGCCCTCGACTCAACGGTTTGCATGGGTGCCTCGATTCCCATGGCTCACGGGATGGTCAAGGCGCTTGGTGACGGTGGACACGATCGGGTGGTTTCGGTTATCGGCGATTCAACCTTTGTGCACTCGGGCATTACCGGACTTATCAACTCGGTCTACAACGGTTCGGCCGCAACCCTCATCATACTTGACAACCGCATCACCGCCATGACCGGCCAGCAGCCCAATCCCTCATCGGGTTCGACAATCAGCGGCGAAGCTGCCCAGGAGCTCGATCTGGAAGCCCTTTGCCGGGCCTGCGGCGTCAAGCACGTTCGGATTCTTGATCCCCATGACGTACCTGAATGTCGCAAGGTGATAAGAGAGGAAGTGGAGCGCGACGAAATGAGCGTCATTATTGCTCAGGCGCCTTGTGTGCTGCTCCCGGAGATGAAGCTGCGCAAACCGGTAACCCACTACACTAACATCGATAATTGTGTCGGCTGCACCTCCTGCATCAGGCTTGGTTGTCCTGCCATCAGCTGGACCGCTTTCGAAGAGGGAGAGGCAGAGGCCAGAGGCTACAAGAAGAGTCAGAAAGGCTACTCCAGAATCGATGAAGTGCTCTGCAATGATTGCGGGCAGTGTGCTTCGCTTTGTAAATTCAATGCCATTACCAGGGGAGAGCCGAAATAATGAGTGCGATAAGAAATATTTTGTTTTCAGGAGTGGGCGGGCAGGGCATCCTGTTGGCCAGTGAATTGACTGCGGCAGCCCTATTGCAGGCAGGTTATGATGTCAAGAAAAGTGAAGTCCACGGTATGGCCCAACGAGGCGGGTCGGTGACGGCACAGCTCCGTTACGGGGATCGGGTCTACTCACCGCTGATTGATCCAGGGACGGCTGATATTCAGATGGCTTTCGAGATGATGGAAGCGGTCCGTTACCTGCCTTATCTGAATCAGGACAGCACCGTCATCGTCAATACCCAGAAGATTCTTCCCCCCTCGGTGGCAACGGGGCAGGCTGTGTATCCTGAAAATGTTCTGGATGAGCTGAGCAAAAAAGATATCAGGGTAATTGGGGTCGATGCTTTTTCGATTGCCAAAGAGGCCGGGGAAGTTAGAACAGCAAATGTCGCCCTGGTCGGAGCGCTTTCTGTGCATCTTGATGTCGATATGCAGGTTTTTGAGTCGATTATCGAGGAGCGGGTGCCGCAGCGGTTTCTGAAAGAGAACATGAAGGCCTTTGCCGGCGGCCGGGCTGCCGGAGGAAGGTAAGCGGAGATATCGTCAGGACAGGAGAGAAGAGAGATGTCGACAATTTATTGGGAAGAAGAACTGGAAACCCTGCCACGGGTCGGCCTGGAATCAATCCAGCTGAAGCGGCTGCAGGCGCTGATCGGCAGGGTCTACGAAACGGTCGAGCCCTATCGGGAAAAAATGATCGCAGCCGGTGTCAAACCCGGCGCTATAAAAAACCTTGAGGATCTGCAGAAACTGCCATTTACGACCAAGGAAGACCTGCGGGAGAATTATCCGTTCGGGATGTTTACCATGGGACTCGACGACATTGTCCGGGTCCACGCTTCCTCGGGCACCACCGGCAAGCCGACGGTGGTCGGGTACACCAAGAAGGACATCGATACCTGGGCCAACATGATGGCCAGGGCCCTTGCCTGTGCCGGGGCAACCAGAGGTGATATGGTCCATAACGCCTATGGCTATGGGCTTTTTACCGGCGGTCTTGGCGCCCATTATGGGGCGGAAAAGCTCGGTGCAACGGTTATTCCCGTATCGGGCGGCAACTCCAAACGGCAGATCAATATCATGCAGGATTTTGGCCCCACCATTCTTATGTCCACCCCATCCTATGCACTGAATCTGGCCGATGCGATGGATCAGATGGGCATCGATCCATCATCGCTGAGACTGCGGGTCGGCATCTTCGGGGCCGAGCCATGGAGCGAGAACATGAGGGAGGAGGTTGAAAACAAGCTCAATATCAAAGCGGTCGATATCTATGGTTTGTCAGAGGTTATTGGCCCGGGAGTTGCCCAGGAATGCCTGACTTCCAGCCGAGGAATGCACATTTTCGAAGATCACTTCCTGCCGGAGATAATCGACCCTGATACAGGAGAGACACTGCCCTCCGGCGAGAGAGGTGAACTGGTCTTCACCACCCTTACCAAAGAGGCATTTCCGGTCATTCGCTACCGGACCAAGGATATTACCAGCCTTCATTACGAGACCTGCAACTGCGGTCGCACCCTGGTGCGGATGGATAAGGTCACCGGCCGCTCCGATGATATGCTGATCATCAGAGGAGTCAACGTATTTCCATCTCAGGTTGAACATGTCCTGATGGGAATCGAAGGTGTAGAACCGCACTATCAGATTATAGTTGAACGGGAAGGAACCATGGATTCTATGACCGTGGAGGTTGAGGTAAGCGATTCCCTTTTTACCGATGAAATTAAAGGCCTCGAGCAGCTTACCAAACGCATAACCAGAGATGTCAAAGACATACTAGGTGTTTCCTGCCGGGTCAAGCTGGTAAACCCTCGTGCCATACAGCGCAGTGAAGGAAAAGCACAGCGGGTCATTGACAATCGTAAAATCTGAGTTCGGGAGAAGATCATGCGGGTAGAACAAATTGCGGTGTTCCTTGAGAACAGATCAGGACGCTTAGCTGAAATAACATCGATAATTGCTGAGAACAATATCAATATTCGGGCTCTCTCGGTGGCCGATACGGCGGACTTCGGAATATTAAGACTGATTGTTGATAAGGTGGAGGAAGCCGAAAAGGCTCTTAAGGAAAAAGGCTTTACAGTCGGTAAAACGACGGTTATTGCCGTTGAAGTGCCTGATCGGACAGGTGGATTGGCTGAGGTGCTTGACTGTGTCCAGAAAATCGGACTCAATGTCGAATACATGTATGCCTTTGTCAATAAAACCGGAGAAAATGCCGTTCTGATTTTTCGTTTCGATGACATGACCATGGCGATCAATTCGCTTCAGGAACATGGTTTCACCATTCTTGAAAGCAGTCATGTGTATAATCTCTAGAAATAACTCATTGCTTCCTTCAGTGGCCAACCGATAGCTCGTATCAGACAGTTCTCAGCACTATCTGATAAGGTTTTTTCAGGCTTGGAACAGGACAACCTTTCCGGCCCGTGCAGCGAAGCAGTAGATTGACAACGTTGGTGTGGAAATGAAGAGTTGGTGGACATAATGGTTTGGGATAAAAATGAACAGATGGCCGTTGATGATCTGGCCCGGCTGCAACTGGAAAGGCTGCAAACGACAGTAAGGCGGGTGGCCACACATGTGCCGTTTTACCGGAATAAATTTAAAGAAGAGAAAATTGACGTCGAATCATTGGCCACCATCGATGATATCAGACGACTGCCGTTTACCACCAAGCAGGATCTTCGCAACAACTACCCCTACGGGATGTTCGCCGTACCATTACGAGATGTGGTCCGTATCCATTCATCGTCGGGAACTACCGGTATGGCCACTGTCGTGGGCTATACTCAGAATGATATCAACACCTGGTCGAATCTGATTGCCCGCATACTGACTGCGGCCGGCGTTAGCACCCATGACGTGATTCAAATTGCTTTTGGCTATGGTCTTTTTACCGGTGGTTTTGGCTTGCACTACGGAGCTGAAAGACTTGGTGCTTCAGTGATTCCGATTTCTTCCGGAAATACTCGCAGACAGATCCAGATTATGCAGGATTTTAAGACCACCGCTTTGGTCTGCACTCCTTCCTATGCTCTGAAAATTGCCGATGTAATGATGGATCAGGGAATTAACCCTAACGGACTGTCACTTAAATTCGGACTTTTCGGAGCCGAACCTTGGTCCGAGAAGATGAGAGAAGAGATCAGCGACAGGCTCGGCATCCTGGCCACCGACAACTATGGTTTATCGGAAGTCATGGGCCCGGGGGTGGCGGGTGAATGTCAACACTGCAATGGCCTGCATGTCAATGAAGATCATTTTCTGATGGAAATACTGGATCCCGTGTCGCTGGAACCGGTTGAACCCGGGCAGGTCGGTGAACTGGTGATCAGTACGCTGACCAAAGAGGCTTTTCCGGTTATCCGCTATCGAACCAGGGATTTGACCAGGCTTCTCCCAGAGCCCTGTCCCTGCGGCAGAACCTTCAGAAGGATCGAGAGGATTACCGGCCGGACCGATGACATGCTCATCATCAAGGGAGTTAATGTCTTCCCGACTCAGATCGAATCGATTCTATTCGACATCGAAGGCACCGAGCCCCACTACAACCTGATCATCGAGCGGCAGAACAATGAGGATCTGGTCACAGTCATGATTGAAGTGGTCGAATCGATCTTTTTTGACGAGATGAAGAAACAAAGAACCATGGTCGATCACATCAAGAAGCGGCTGGCCGCAGAACTCGGCGTTGGAGTAAATGTCAAACTGGTCGAGGAGCGAAGTCTTGAGCGATTCAACGGCAAGGGAGCCCGGGTGATCGACAAACGCGAAATTTGATCACAGGTGTATCCAGATGCCAAGAAACAATAGAGCGCCAGACGAACTGCGACCCTTTTCAATCGAACCCGGTATCCAGCCGCAAGCCTATTCCTCCTTGCTGATCAAGACCGGAAACACCCAAATAATCTGTGCGGTCAGCCTCGAAGAGCAGGTGCCCGTCTTTCTTGAAGGCGCTTCCAAAGGCTGGATTACCGCGGAATACTCTATCCTCCCCGGAGCCACGTCTTCTCGTTACCGCCGCGAAATCGGTGCCAGATCGGGAAGGAGTATGGAGATTCAGCGCCTGATAGGCCGCAGCCTGAGGATGATGATAGATCTCCATGATCTCAATGGCTACACACTCCGTGTCGACTGCGATGCGCTCAACGCTGACGGCGGTACCAGAACCGCTTCAATCACCGGAGCCGCTTTGGCCGTAAAAGCCGCACTACTCAAAATGACGGCCGAGCAACTACTTCCCTCACTTCCTAAGATTCAGCCGATGGCAGCCGTCTCGGCCGGTGTTGTTGATGGCGAGGTTCTGCTGGATCTGGATTATCCAGAAGATTCCAGGGCCGATGCTGACGGGAACTTCGTTATGGCTGGTGGCCACTGGGTTGAAATTCAGCTGACTGCCGAAACAATGCCGATTACCGACCAGCAGTTTGAGACCATTAAAAAATTTGCGGCAAAAGGTATCAGTGAGTTGACTGCTCTGTGGGACACCGTCTCTTAACGGTTTTTGCCTGTTGCGATGATCAGGGGAACTAAAGAGTGGGCCGTAGCGGAGATCAACTGCAGTGTCGGTTGTCCTCACGATTGCCGCTATTGTTATGCCAGGGTGGCGGCACTTGATAAGGGCTTGATCGACTCTGCCGCCGACTGGTCCGTGTCCCGGATAATCGACGGAGAAGTAAACTGCCTGAGAGATCGCTATCCTGGTCAGGTTATGTTTCCGACCGCCCATGATATCGTTGAAGAAAACCTCGATGCAGCGCTCGAGGTCATCACCCGCTTACTGGCGGCTGACAATCAAGTACTGATCGTCTCCAAACCATTATTGTCGTGCATCGAGCAGATCTGCGAACGGCTATATCGGCGGCGGGACCAAATTCTGTTTCGCTTCACCATCACCGCCAGGGACGGTGATATTCTGCGCTTCTGGGAGCCGGCTGCTCCCACTTACCAGGAGCGGCTGGACAGTTTGCGGCTGGCCCGCGAAAAAGGGTTTGAAACTTCGGTGAGTGTCGAGCCGATTCTAGATGTGGAGGATCTCGAGAAGATGATAGCGGAGATCGAACCCTTGGTCAGCCATTCAATCTGGGTTGGTAAGATGAACAGGATTGAAGAACGTGTGTGCATCGATTCCAGTGAGGTTAGGGCTGAGGTTGAACGAATCAGATCTGAACAGAATAACCGGAGGATTACAGATCTTTTTGAGTCGCTCAGAAATAACCCGCTGATCAGGTGGAAGGAATCAATTAAGCAGGTTGTCGGACTGCCACTGGCTACCGAGATCGGCCTTGACATCTGAAGAGGAGACAGATGAGAAGAAAACAGTGTGAGATCACCAGCAGAGCTGAAATAGATGCGGTTCTAACACGCTGCAGGGTGGGCAGAATAGCTACCTGCGGGGCGGACGGTTATCCCTATATAACACCGGTAAATTACGTCTATCATGACGGTTCTATTTATTTTCACTGCGCCAGATCGGGTGAAAAATTGGACAACCTGAAAGGGGACCCCAGGGTCTGTTTTGAGGTGGATATTCCGCTTGCCTATCTCGACCTCGACTATTATGGTGATAACCCTGAGAGTTGCGGGGTAACCCAGTTTTACCATTGTGCCATCATCCGGGGCAGGGCTGAAATCGTTAGGAATATCGAAGAGAAAACGGCAGCGCTCAACGCTCTGGTGGCAAGTCATGAACCTGATGGACGCGAGTTCCAGAAGATAACCAGCGAAACCAAAGCTGTTGCCCTGTGCGAAGTTGTGGCGGTAAGAATTGAGAGGATCAGCGGCAAGAGGGAACTGGCTCAGAAAAAAAGTGATGAAGAGAAGCGATCCCTGAGCAGTTTCCTGGAAAAGAGAAACTGGTCGGGAGATGCTGAGGCTGCCGGACTGATCAGAGGCAGCAATAACTAGAAAATGACACGGCTGAGCAAAGGCAACCGGAGGGAGCAGGAGTTGGAAGATATCAAATCCATAGACAGCGAGATATATGAGCTTATCAAGCTCGAGGAACAACGGCAGTTCGACAAAATCAGGCTTATCGCCTCAGAAAATTACGTGTCATCCGCCGTGCTCCAGACTACCGGTACGGTCCTGACCAATAAATATTCGGAAGGGTATGCCGGCAAACGTTACTACGAAGGTCAACAGATCATTGACCAGATCGAGTGTCTTGCCATCGAACGGGCCAAGAGTCTGTTTGGGGCTGAGCATGTAAATGTCCAGCCTTATTCCGGTTCTCCGGCAAATGTCGCGGTTTATCTGGCCTTTCTGAAACCCGGCGACACCATTTTGGGTATGGCTCTACCCCATGGAGGGCACCTGACTCACGGGGCTAAAGTCAGTATCTCAGGGAAATATTTCGATGCCGAGTCCTACGCCCTGAACCGGGAGACCGGCTTGATCGACTATGATGCCATTCGTGAACAGGCTCTTTCCTGCCGACCGAAAATGATCATAGCCGGTCACTCAGCTTATCCCCGTTTTATCGATTTTGAACGTTTCCGAGCCATTGCCGATGAGTGCGGTGCCCTGTTGATGGTTGATATGGCACATTTTGCCGGTCTCGTGGCCGGCGGCGCCCATCCTTCACCGATACCCTATGCCGACGTGGTTACCACCACTACGCATAAGTCCCTGCGCGGCCCCAGAGGAGCGATGATACTCTGCAAAGAGAAGCATGCTGCGGCAATCGACAAAGCAGTTTTTCCCGGCATGCAGGGTGGACCGCATAACCACACGACAGCGGCCATGGCTGTGGCGTTTAAGGAGGCGGACAGCGAGGATTTTAAAGATTATGCCCGGCAGATTGTTGAGAACGGGCGGGTCCTGGCTGAGACTATGTTGGATAATGGCTTCAACCTGATAACCGGGGGGACTGATAACCATCTGTTGCTGGTTGATGTGACCAGCAAAAATATCGGCGGTAAACCTGCCGCCAAGGCGCTTGATCAGGCCGGTATAGTGGTCAACTACAACGCCATCCCTTTTGACCCGCGGAAACCGGGCAGCCCCAGCGGTATCAGACTTGGTACTGCGGCCGTAACTTCACGCGGATTCAGGAAAAACGAAATGGTTCAGGTAGGTGAATGGATCAACGCCGTTATCAGGGAACCGGAAAACAACCGCCTGATAGCAGATATAGCCAACGATATTGCTGCGTTCTGCAGTGAATATCCACCGCCAGGCATCACTGTCCGATAAGGCTGGTGACAGTGCTCAGGCCTGCGGGAGTGGTGAGGTTGCTTTAAGCCTGCTGATAATTACGAAAGCCAGGGCGGCGCGCTCATTTCTGGTCAACTCATTTTCCAGTGCTGCCAGCGCTGCTTGTATTTTTTCCGAAGATCCAGATTCTTGTTCGGCAAGGCGCCAGGCCTCGGACATCTGCTGTTCGTTTATGCAATGAACGGACTTTCCGCCCAGAAGAGGGATCGTATTATGTGCCACAGCTCATTACCCCCTTGTCCAGTTCAGGAAAGCCACTGAGGCCGAAACTGGCACCACAGCCGCACGATGACTCGTTGCTGGCGTTGTTGAAACGGAAACCGGCTGTGATAAGGTCGTCGGAGTAGTCGATGACGAGATCCAGGAGATATGGGATGGACTCAATATTGGAAACAATATTAATGTCGTTATGGCTCTCCAGAACTTTTTCATCGCTCAGCATTTCCGAGTCGATTTCGGCGTCGTAGGTCATACCGGCGCATCCCCCGGTTTTGACAATTACCCGAAGAAATCTGCTTTCTCCGGCTCCCTGGATACGCAGCATCTTTTCTGCTTTGTCAGTGATCTTTATCATAATGGGTGTACTTAAATCTTATATATTGGTTAACAGATCATTTTTTGTACCACAATGTCGCACCCATACAATATGGCAGATTTTTAAAAGGGAAAGGTCTGTTTTTCAGGAAAAAGAAACATGGCTGCGGAAAACCTCAATCAAAGTGGCCAAATCGTCCAAAGCAATTGATTATCAAGGCCAATTATGGTAAGTGGAGTCCGATGGCAGTGTGTAACAAAACGCTATTGTCTTCCTGAATTACCCGAGGATCTAGCCCTTCCACCATTCATTTTCTGAGGAGAGGAGAGTTGTTATGAAAAAGCTGTTAGTTGTGTTGTTGATTTCCCTATTTTGTCTGCCGGGTCTGGTAACGGCTGCCGAAAAAAAGGATCCCCTGGCCGCCTGGAAACCTAAATTTGACCCCAGCGGTGCGGAATTTACCTACATTCTGTCCAATATCTCCCATCCGGTGATCGAGGGAGTCGCCGTCGGTTACAAGATTCGCGATAAGGTATGGGAAAAATCCAACGGTCGGCTCTATGTCGATTATCGTCCGCTCGCTCAGCTTGGCGGGGAAAAGGATGTGATCTCCAAATTGAAGCTCGGTGCGGTGCACGGTATGCTCAGTTCTTCAGTGGCTGCAGCCAATGTCTCCGATCGACTGGGAATCGTTAACCTTCCCTACGTGGTCGATACCTTCGATAAACTTGACACTTTCAGAAGCGATCCCGATCTCTGGACACCATTCGCCGAGGCGGCAATGAAGAGCGGTATTGTCGTTGCAGATGTTACCGGGTACGGGCCCTACGGATGGGCAACCACCACACCGGTAAAATCCATTGGTGATGCTAAAGGCGTCAATTTCCGTATCGCGGAAGCGCCGGTAAATACCGATTCATACAAGGCCTGGGGACTTAAATTCACCGTCATGCCCTGGCCCGATGTCCCGCAAGCGCTTCAGACAGGTGTGATCAACGGTCTTGATCATACGGCTATTGTTTGCAATATCACTAAAAAATTCACCATTGCCAAATCATTCACCCAGCTGAACTATGCCCAGGGGCTGTTTGTCCACCTGATCAACAAGCGCTGGTTGGATAAGCTTCCCGAGGATCTTCGAGCCACCTTTCTCGAGGTTGTCGCCGAGGAAAGTGCCGCTACGCGTGCCGCCACCAGAGAGCAGCATGATGTCCAGGTTGCCAAGGCCAAGGAAGCCGGTGTAGAGTTTATCGAGCTGCCCGAAGCCGAGATTGGCGAGCTGAAGAAAATGGCAGAGCCGGTACTTGAGAAATGGGGTGAGAAGATCGGTCCCGAATACCTGGCCATGGTAAGACAGAAACTGGGTAATTAAACCTGAGTCTGGCTCTTACCTGGCGAGCCTGTGTTTTGTGGTCGGAGAAGATATCTTCTCCGACCTTTTTCTTTGCCTTAAAAAATAATGCTAAAAAAAACGTTCAGGGCCATTGACCGCGGGTTTCAATTTTTTGAGGAGTGGTCTTTATTTGTTGCCGTCTGCGCAGCGCTTTTGACGGCAATGGCCAATGTTGTCCTGCGTAAGACAACTGACAACTACAGCCTCTACTGGTCGGATGAAGTTGTCCGCAAGGTAATTTTCTTTTCGACCTATATCGGCTGTGTCGCAGCGATCCGAAGCCGATCGCTGATCCGCGTCGACGCACTTCCGCAGATATTTACCTTCCTGAAAAAGCCGCTGGCTCTGATTTCTCATCTGGCCGTTCTCATTTTTGCAGGAATCATGATCTATCTCGGTTGGGAGATGACCATGATGATGTATCAGGATGAGTATGCCAAGACCGCCACGCTGCGTTTGCCGGAATGGCCGTTTTATGCGGTTTTGCCGCTGATGGGCGTAATGATGATGTTCAGGACGCTGATTACGATCTGGGAAGATGTTGTTGATCGTCAGGAAATAACGGGAGATAACTGAGGCGATGGACAGCAGCTATCTTCTGATTGTGGCAATCCTGATCGGGTGCCTTACTTCGACTATCCCGGTCTTTATTGCGCTATTTTTCACCGGTATGATCGGATTAGTCTATCTGATTGGCATAGATCCCCATATCGTGATCGAAGTCCTCTACCGCAGCATGGATAAATTTGCCCTTATCGTGGTCCTCTTCTTTGTCCTCTGCGGCAACATCATGACCACCGGGTCGATTGTTGAGAAACTTATCAAAGCGGCAAATGTGTTTGTTGGTTTTCTGCCCGGCGGTCTTGCCATGGCAGGGGTCATCGCCTGCGGTTTTTTCGGTGCCATTTCAGGCTCGACCGTGGCCACGGTGGTGGCCATCGGCAGTTTCATGATTCCGGCGCTGATTGAAAACGACTATGATGAAAAATTTTCGGTCGGCCTGATGACCACCGCTCCGATTCTTGGCGTTATTGTTCCTCCATCCATAGCCATGATTCTCTATGCGATGGTCAGCAATGATCAGCTGGAAGCACTCTTTCTCACCGGATTTATCCCGGGGCTGACCATCATTTTGGCAATGAGCCTCTACGCCTACTTATTCTGCAAGAAAAGGGGGATGACCCGTCGTCCGAGACCATCTCTGGCCGAGGTCATTTCGGTGCTGAAGGAATCCATCTGGGCGCTTTTTCTCCCCGTACTCATCTTTGGGGGGATTTATTCCGGCCTGTTCACTGCCAATGAAGCGGCCGTTGTCGCCTGCTTCTACGCTTTTTTTGTTGAGACCTGTATTCACCGGGATATGAAGTTTCGTTCGCTCAAAAGGGTCATTGTGCAGTCAGCGATTACCTCGTCGACCCTTCTGGTCATCGTTGCTGGTGCCTCTGTCTTTGGTGAGTATCTTACCTTTGAGCAGATTCCGGGAAAAATCGCCACGGTGGTAGTGGAGAATATTTCTTCACCATGGGTATTTCTACTCTCGGTGAACGTCCTGCTTTTGATCATCGGCATGTTCATGGACATCATTTCTGCAACGTTGATCCTGACCCCGATATTTCTACCGTTGCTCGCAAAATTTGGCATTGATACCATGCACTTCGGCCTGTTGATGACCATAAATCTCGGCATCGGCTACTGTACTCCTCCGCTTGGCGTCAGTCTCTACATATCAGGAGCAACGGTGGACAGAAATATCGTCTATGTCTCGAAAGCGGTAATTCCCTTCCTGTTGATACAGGTGGCTATTTTACTGATTATGACCTTCTGGCCCGATCTGGTGCTGCTGCTTCCCAGGTTGGTGTATGGATATTAAGATACTTAAACACTCGGAACTGGAGAGATTTTGATATGGATCCCAAGATTCTTGTACCGGTTAACGATTCGGCAACCGCCCGTGCTACCGTTTACTCGATCATATCATTGAAGGATAGGTTTCCCAAGACCCTGACATTGCTCTATGTCATTAGAAAGGACCTACTCTCTTACAAGATGATTCCGGATATTCAGTTGGAGATGGTAAAGGAGAACGCCCAGAAAGGGGGCCGGGCCCTGCTTGAAAAATACTGCGCGACACTAACTGATGCGGGTTTTGAACCGGAGACAATGCTGGAGTTTGGCACTCCTCAGGTGGTGATCTCTGAAATTGCTGACAGAGATGGGTTCGATCTCCTTGTCATCGGCAGACATGAAAGGGGCGGACAGATTCGAAATGTGCTGTTTGGCTCAGTTGCCAGTTATGTCCTTCACAATGTTTCCTGCCCCGTACTGCTATTTTAACTGGTGCTTCCATTGATGCGTCAGAGCCAATTAGGGTCCTGTAATTTTAAAGGGAATGATTAATGTTGGATGCAGGTAAGCATTTAACCTGTAAATCAGATCGAAATGACTTTGCGAGGAATACATGGGACGCGATAAACTGGCTGAGCTCAGAGAGGAGTGGTACAGCGAACCTGACAAGAAGCCTGAAACTATTGAAGAAGAAGTAGACGATGAGCTGCTGGCTTTGAACATTCTGTTCAAGTCGCGAGGTGTTACCGTTGCCGGAGAAGATAGCGTCAAGGTTGAGAAGGAAGACGCTGGCGATGATGTAAACGATTCCGCAGGTGACAAAGAGGACGAAAAGTAAGACAAGCCAACCCACCATCACTTCCAGAAAGCCCTTTCTCTTTATAAATTCACGAAAGAAGAGCAGTAAGATGTTGAAGTGTCCATCAGCGAAAGATTCTGGAGGGCAATGAGGCTGATTGATCAGGCCGACAGTTTAGCACCTGAAGCCATTTTATCACTCGGATCGAGTTGCTTAATGCTCCGATCTGTGATGGGTGACGGTTGGCTAGCTAACAATTATCGAATCATCGAGGGGCGTGGTAGCCTTCGAGACACCCGGAAGGGTCAGTTGGATGTCAGACTCCGTGTTTAATTTTACTCACAACAGCTCTCAACGGCCGAAGAGAGAAGATGAGTGCACTGATTACAGTGTCCCCAACCAAGTCAACATGGAGCGAGATAATGAATATGAGAACCCTGATTTTAACCGTTTTATGCACTGTGGCACTGGCTGTTTCAATCAGTCAGGGATTTACCGCGGAACAGAATGTGGGAGCCGCACCAAGCGATCAAGCAGATTCTGCAGTTGTGGTGGCCGACAAGATCGACATCAATCAAGCCGGCCCGGTTGAGCTCACCAAGCTGCCGGGGATTGGAACCAGTACCGCAGCAAAAATATCCGCTTATCGAGATGTTAATGGACCATTCAAATCGCTTGACGAACTGCTCAATGTGAAGGGTATCGGACCGGAGAAGCTAGAGAAAATCAAACCCCTGGTAACCCTGTCCTAGGGGCACCAGCTTAGGATGACCATGGCGGCAGGGCATGCGGCAATCATCGTGATGCCCTGCGCGTCCATTTCAATTCAGTGCGGCAATATCAACTATCTGTGCTGCCTCAAGGTTCCATCCAGGAGATGAGTGATCGGTAAAACACAGACATTGACATTGCTCTGCCAAAGAGGCCAGGGCCTCTGCACATTCATCACCGTTAGCCTCAGGCAAGGCAGCATCGAAACAGTCAATGAGCACAACAGGTGCGGCCTGGGGATCGTTGTCGATCACCCTGGGGAGTGGGAGTCTCTGCAACTCCTCACCGTATCTCACGGCAACGAATTGCGGTAAATACCTGACCATTATTGCACGAGCTTCGGAAAACCTGCTGGCCCGGAGCACTTTCTCCAAGATGTCATCAAGGTCGCCTCGTTTGGGCAGCCGGCCCTTTAGGGCGGACAACCAGGTAGCCAG
>JBPCUV010000440.1:0-2667 GCA_051010975.1 Desulfocapsaceae bacterium | reverse complement strand
TCCAGTCACCACATTCGGGTCGGATCACTGATCGATGGACACGGCGGGCCTGTCAGGAGAAAGCAGGTTGTTGTCGTCGAGTCGGGATATATATCCGATATCTATGATGATATCAGTGCAGGCTCGCTGCCTGCCGAGCAGGTAACGGATCTGTCTCATTGCGTCGTTCTGCCGATTCTGATCGACAGCCATGTGCATCTGTGCATGTCCGGCACTATTGACCAGGACTTTAGAGAAAAACAGCTTGAGGCCACCTATGAGGAACTGATACCGATTATAGAGGAGCATCTCAGGCACCATTTCTCGCACGGCGTGCTGGCGGTCCGCGATGGCGGCGACAGATTGGCCGGCGTACTCAAGTATCTGGCGGAGCAGCACGAATCCACGACTCTGCCTGTTATAGTGACTTCGCCGGGCCGAGCCTACCATCGCAAAGACCGTTACGGGGCGTTGATTGGCGTCTGCCCGGAAGACGATGAGTCACTGCTTCAGGCCTTTTTGCGGCTCGGTCAGCCAACAAAGCTGATCAAAGTGGTCAATTCGGGTTTGAACAGCATGACCAAATTCGCTCAGCAGAGCAAACCGCAGTTTTCCGAGCAGCAGCTCGGCGAGCTGGTAAGCGAGGCGAAGCTTCTGGGTTGTAAGGTTATGGTTCATGCCAACGGTGAAGATCCGGTGCGAGCAGCCATTGAAGCGGGGTGCCATTCTATCGAACACGGTTTTTTCATGGGCCGGGAGAATCTCGAGTTGATGGCCGAGAAGGGCGTGTTCTGGGTACCGACGATCTATACTATGAAGGCCTATGCCCTGAACGCTGATCATTACCGTGCCAGGATTGATGCGAGCGTGGCTGAGCAGAATCTGGCTCATCAATTGGAACAGGTCGCCCTTGCCCGGGAGCTTGGCGTGAAAGTGGCACTGGGAACCGACAGCGGAAGTATCGGTGTCCTGCACGGTGAGTCGATGGTCGAGGAGATGAAGATGTTCATGCGGGCAGGTTTCAGCCTGGCTGAAACGATAGGGTGCTCCTCCAAACATGGAGCTCAGCTGCAGGGACTGGAAGATTTTGGCACCATCGAACCGGGGAAACCGGCCCATTTTCTGGCAACCAGGGGGACACCCTCCCAGCTGCCCAGGAAATTGACCTATCTGGAAACAATTTACCTCAATGGCCGCCCAAGCCAGGCCTACCGCAGAGACCCCGATTACACAACTCTTAGGAAATTCGAGGGAGTTGCGTTCAGCGGCAAAGTCAGGTATTAAAGCTGATCAACCTGGATTCATAGACCATAATAAAAAATAGAGGAGAGTTGGAAATGACTCATGTATTCACGCTTGCCGACCGGGTGGCGAACCTTGGAGTTGAAACGGCCTTTGTCGTAGCTGGTCAGGCAGCCGCCCATGCCGCTGCGGGCAACCGGGTATATACTTTTCATCTGGGCGATCTGAACCTGGCGACCCCGGAGCATATCACCGAGGCTGCCTGCAGGGCTATTAAAGATGGGAAAACCGGCTATACCGCCAACGTCGGCATCGTCGAGCTTCGGGAAGCGCTGGCCAAAGAGTTCAACCGCACCAGAAACACTTCCTATTCCGGAGTCAACGTTGCCGTGCAGCCCGGGGGTAAACCGGTAATTTCAAAATTTCTACTGACCGTGATGAACCCCGGCGATGAGGTCCTCTACCCAAATCCCGGATTTCCCATCTACGAATCCCAGATAGAGTTTCATGGCGGTGTGGCGGTACCCTACGGAACAGTGCCTGGAGAAACCAATTTCACCTTTGATATCGACCAGCTTGAACGAGCTATTACCGACAGGACAAAAATTCTCATTGTCAATGATCTGCACAACCCGACCAGCGCCGAGTGCAGCGCCGAAGATCGACGGCGAATAGCTGAGTTGGCAGTTGAGCATGACTTGATGGTGCTGCTGGACGAGGCCTATTTCGATATCCACTATGACGGCCAGTCCACCTCGATAATCAATGAGCCCGGGATGGAAGAGCGCAGTGTCGTGCTCTATACTTTCTCAAAAAGATTTGCCATGACCGGCTGGCGGCTCGGGGCGGCGCTCGGACCCGAGGACATTATTGCCATTGTCGGAAAACTCAACGTCAATGATGAGTCATGTACCAATCATTTCGTTCAGTGGGCGGCGCTCGATGCCCTCAACGGAGATCAGCAGCCGGTGCTCGATATTCTCGACACCCTTAAGCAGAGACGTGATCTCTGTGTCGATATGCTCAACGATATCGAGGGGGTTTCCTGTTTTCGGCCCAACGCCACCTTCTACCTCTGGCCTGATGTGACCGAGGCCATGGTCAACAAGGGATTTTCCACTTATCAGGAGTTTATCGAGGATGTGCTGCAACAGACAGGGGTCTCGATGTGTGCCAGGTCTCATTTTGGGACACCACTTCCCGGTGAGTCGAGAAAGTATCTGCGGCTGGCTTATTCGGGAATAGAACTGGCGGCCATCGAAGAGGGGCTGACCAAGTTCAAAGCCTACCTTGAGAAATAATTTTGATCTCTCAAAAACGGTGGTTTGAAAAATCAGGGTTTTCGCTCTTGAGCGAAAAGACAATTTTTAGAAGTTCTGCACGTAATAATCGTACTTTTTTAGATAAATCTCGGAGAGAGTGATAAAGGCGGTGACGATCAGCGGA
>JBPCUV010000439.1:0-11194 GCA_051010975.1 Desulfocapsaceae bacterium | reverse complement strand
AGGCGAGCGCTGCCGGTCTCAACCACCTTGCGAGCCTGCAGGATCTCATACGGGCTGTCGCTCTCTTCCAGGATGCGAGTCGCTTGCAGTGAAAGATCATCGAGGATGAGTTCCGAGGAGATATAGTTTCCATCACCAGGGTGGCGTTCGATGATGCCGACGATATGGAGCGCACTGATCGCTTCTCTTACTGAGGGGCGGCTGGCCCCGACCTGCTCCGCTATCAATCGTTCGGCCGGCAATTTGCTGCCGGAGGGATATTCGCCAGACTTGATCTTGGCGAGAATCTGCTCGGCAATAATAGCCCCTTTGCTCTTATATTTGGCCAACGGCATCTTGCCAAATGGGGCCATGCGGACCTCTCTTGATTGAGTAACGTCTTTGCTGGCAATCAGTTTATGGTTGCAGAGCCGCTTCCAGCACTCCGAGTTCTTCAAGAACAGGCTCCAGCCGTTTCTTGCTCAACAGCCTGTCTTCGTTGCTGCGCGGCAGCTCGATATTCAGTGTGCCCTTGAAGTCAATGTCGATTAGTCGTTTAAACACGGATTTGAAGTCTATCTTTCCTTCCCCAACAGGCAGGTGGTGGTCGAGGACCATGTCGTTGTCGCTCACATGGGTGGAGATAATCCTGTCAGAATAGTGGTCGATAAACGGATCACAGCCGCCAGGGAGCAGACAGGCGTGGGCGATGTCGAGGGTCAGACCGAAGTAGTCCGACGGTATCTCATCGAAGACGCGCCCGAGTTCCTCCGGAGTTACACCGAGATAGGCGACCTCGCAGTCCTCGTGCATCTTGTTCATGTTCTCGATGCCGATCGGCAGTTCGTACTTCTCCGCCAACTCGACTACCGGCTTGTAGGTCTCGACCAGGCAGCGGAAAACTTCGTCCATGAACAGGCTGAAGTGGTAACCAAAATGCAGCACAATGTATTCCGCCCCGAGGTCGTGTGAGAGCTGGACGTAATCGAGCAGGTGCTGCTTCGCCGCAACACGCACCGTCGGTTCGATCTCAGCAGCGTTGACGAAGGAGGCCGAGTGCAGGCCGTAACGCAGCCCGTACTTATCTCGAAGCCGCTTGATCCCGTCAATCCGCTCGGGATTCCATTTGTCCAGGAAATTGTTGGGGTTGTTACAGCTCAACTCCATCCACGGAAAGCCGTTTTCGTGGGCGAACGAAAAATATTCCTCCATCGGCTCGGGGCCGGCGTTGAAACAGAGCTTCATGTGTGACCTCCAGTTGCTACGAGTTGTTTGAAGAGGTAGACTTACTATTTTGTAAGTTGTTGAAACCAATACCTTTTAAAAAATTGGTCTGACCGGTTTTACCTGTCAGTCCATTATTAATATACCCAATTCGTCCTGTCAATGAAAATGAGCTGAAGAACCGTTAAACTATTGCTTAATTTTGTCTTCAGAGTAGACGGCAATCGACTAGCTCTAGAACCTGTCCTCCCCCAAGAGATCAATTCTGAATCTTCTGACAACAGGCTCGAAATCTTCTTAACGGTGGTGCCCCCGATGGATCCAAAAAACCTTTAAAAAGGTGTTATTTGGAGCCGAGCTTGGGCATGAGATCTACTTCACGTTGAGTAAGTGGCACCCCTGGTAGAAGCCAGGAGCCAGTTGGCAAAACTGCTCAAACCAAGCAAGCTGGTTTCCGGCTCCAATGGCCTTTTCAGACAAGAGCCGGGGCAGTGATCTCGGATCATGCGATTTGCTGCAGATGCCTGAGTGCCACATACTATTGACAGCCCATAAATACTGATTAGCAGTTACAGACTAATGGTGAACGCGTCACCAGTTTTACCATTTCCCGGAATACCCGTCATCCCAGGGCTTGTTAGTGGGGCACCTTTGTAATTGGCAGGCCTGAATAGCTAAAAGAGCATCCTTGTCAAAAATGGAATGGCATCCCAATTCTCGGGTATGACTTTCAGTTAAAGAGATCCGAAAGAGGATCTCCTCCCCAGCGAGGTATCCCAATGAGCACTAAAGCACCTAAACATTTTACCCCACAGCTGGACCCCGGGTCTGGAAAAGGCCTGACGAGAGAAGTGACGGAGTTTATTCTCTCCACCAGACTTGAAGATGTTCCGCCCGAGGTGGTGAGTTTGGCGAAAAAATCGATACTCGACGGATTTGGGCTTGCTCTGGCAGGTTCTGTCGCTCAATCCGGGACCATCGTGCAAAAATATCTGCGCAACACATCAGGACCGGGAGAGGCAATTGTAATCGGCACCTCCCTACAGACCGGCAAGAGGTTCGCGGCGTTCGCCAATGGCGTCGGGATTCATGCGGATGATTTTGATGACACGCAGTTGGCAGTTGCCAGCGACCGGGTATATGGATTGCTGACCCACCCAACAGCCCCCTGTCTTCCTGCTGCTTTCGCTGAAGCTCAGGTTCTCAATCAGAGTGGTCGGGAATTTCTTGCGGCGTATCTTATTGGGGTAGAGACGGAGTGTAAAATTTCCGAAGCGATATCGCCGCGCCATTATCAGCATGGGTTTCATTCCACGGCGACCTGCGGCCCGTTTGCTAGTGCCGGAGCGGTGGCAAGATTGCGCAAGTTCGACTACGACATGCTCGAACGGGCCCTGGGCATTGCTGGCAGCCAGAGCGGTGGTTTGCGTGAGAATTTCGGCACTATGACCAAGCCTTTTCATGCAGGCAGAGCTGCGGAGTCGGGTATTGTTGCCTGCGATCTCGCGGAGATGGATTGGACTGCAACGAGCGAAATTTTAGAAGCCCCTCGCGGTTTCTTTCAGGCCCATGGCGGTGGCTATGACCTGGAAGCAATTCGTGGAAAACTTGGAACTCCATGGACATTCGCAGATCCCGGCATATCAATAAAACCTCACCCTTCTGGGTCACTTACTCATCCCGCCATGACCCTGATGAGCGAGTTGATCGACAAACACTCAATCAAAGCGAATGAGGTGGAGCGTGTGGAGGTCGGTACTAATCATAATATGCTTAATGCTCTCATCCACCATCGTCCTGAAAATGAACTCCAGGCTAAGTTTTCGATGGAATTCTGTTTGTCAATCTTACTGCTGGAAGGACGAGCACATCTGCAGCAATTCACTGATCAGATAGTAGTGCGACCAGACGTTCAGGAAATGATAAAACGCGTTGATTTCAAAGTGGATTCTGAGGCTGAAGCAGCAGGATACGACAAAATGACCACTTTGATTACAATCCATCTGGATAACGGCAAGAGAATCGAAGGCCGTTCAGATTTTGGCAAAGGGTCACCCAGCAACCCGTTCAGCTACGAGGAAGTAGCTGAGAAATTCCGCGGATGCGCTGAATTCGCCGACTGGCCCAAGGCAAAAGCTGACAAGATCGTGTCTCTGGTGGCCGAAATAGAGTCTCTAAACGATCTTCATGAGTTGACGACCTCGCTGTCGGGCTGAGATTCATGATTCTTAAAGATGAGGATAATATTATGAAAATAAAACAGATTAAAGCAAGCGTTCATCAGTTTCCGGTCTATTTACCGATCAGTGACAAGCCAATCGAGCAGCGGGTTTTTACTTTCTGTGAAGTCGAAACAGAAGAAGGGTACAAAGGATCTGGCGTCACTGGTGCATTTCTGCCCTGGTCGATAGTGATGGCCCTGCAGCATGATATTCTGCCTGTGGTCAAGGACATGGATCCGAGGGACACAGAAGCGATCCACGAGAAAATCTGGTGGACGCTTAACACCCGCACCTATACCGGAGTTATCTCAAATGCACTGGCGGCCCTCGATATCGCTCTTTGGGATATCAAAGGAAAGGAGGCAGGTCGGTCTGTCGCTCAACTGCTTGGCGGACACAAGAATTTCTCGGATACCTATATCACATTTGGCTACCCATTCTTTGATCACGATCAACTCGTGGAGTATGCCAACAAATTTGTCGACGAGGGCAATACCCGGTTAAAGATGGTTGTCGCCTGCGATAAAGGAGGCTGGCGCGAAGATGCCCGTCGTATCCGCACCGTTCGGGAAGCGGTGGGCTCTGATATCGATTTGATGATTGACGCCAACTACAAGTTTACGCCAGTAGAAGCACGGTTGTTGTGTCGGGAAATCGAGGACTTGAACTTAACCTGGTTCGAAGAACCGCTTCATCAGAACGATGCCAGAGCACTTGCTGATTTACGCAGCCGCACGAATATCCCAATTGCAGCAGGCCAGATGGAGGGGCATCGGTGGCGCATTCGAGAGCTGGTGGAGAAGGAGGCTATCGATATTCTACAGCCCAACTGCTGTTATAACGGCGGTTATACAGAATCTCAGAAGGCGGCACACTTGGCCCAGACTTATAATCTGCCGATAGCCAACGGCGGAGGCTGGCCAATCTTCAACATGCATACGATGGCCGGATTGATGAACGGCACCTGGACCGAATTCCACTGGGGTATGTGGCAGGCAGGGCAGCGTTTTTTCAAAGGAGCCCCGGGCCCAGAGAACAATCAGGTAGTAATCCCCGATAAGCCAGGGCTTGGTTTTGAGCCTGACTACGATACGTTAAAGGATAGTCTTGTTAAAGACCCGGAAAGTCTGATGGAATCTGGAATGCTGACGAATCGCGATGTAATAACTAAGGCCTGAAAGATTGAAGCCTCTATTGCCAACATTTATGAGCCATTTTCTCCGAAAAGATTTTATGGAGACCACCTCATCAACCAGCTGATAACATTTCCGCATTAAGGTCTGCCAATGAATTATCTCAACTGGCTAAGTGACAAATGAAAATCCTGCAGATAAAAGACAGCGTGGTATCGATAGCTTCAGAAATCCAGAATGCCTATATAGATTTCAGCAAAATGACAGTTTCGATCGTGGCCATCGTAACCGATGTGATCAAAGATGGTAAACCCGTTATTGGTTATGGGTTTCACTCAAACGGTCGCTATGCTCAGGCTGGATTGCTGAGAGAACGGTTTCTTCCCAGATTAATTGAAGCAAAGCCTGAAAACATAGTGGATGATCAGCGCGACAACCTTGATCCATTCAAGATTTGGGACATCCTGATGAATAATGAGAAGCCAGGAGGTCATGGCGAGAGGTCTGTCGCAGTTGGAGTTCTTGATATGGCTGCTTGGGATGCGGTCGCAAAAATTGAAGAGAAACCACTCTACAGAGTGCTGGCTGAAAGGTTTGACAAAGGGAAATTGGAAAAAGAAATATTTGTTTATGCGGCAGGTGGCTACTACTACCCTGGGAAAGGGACTGAGAAACTCGTCCAGGAGATGCGAGGATATCTTGAACAGGGGTATAAAGTTGTAAAAATGAAAATTGGGGCGGCGTCCTTATCTGAGGATATGCAGCGCATTGAGGCGGTGCTCAAAGAACTGGAAAAACATATAGACGCTGGAGAAACTCCGGGCAGTCGTTTGGCCGTAGATGCCAACGGCAGGTTTGACCTGAGTACGGCTCTCGCCTATGCACGTGAACTGCAGCCACTGGGTCTCTTCTGGTATGAGGAAGCCGGGGACCCGCTCGATTATCACCTACAAAAAGAACTCTCCAGTGCCTACGATAAGCCGTTTGCAACTGGAGAAAATCTGTTTTCCCATCAAGATGTAGCCAATCTGTTGCGCTACGGAGGATTGAGACCTGAAAAGGATTACCTGCAAATGGATCCGGCACTGGCTTATGGACTCGTAGAATATCTACGGATGCTCGATATTCTTGATCAATTCAATTGGTCTCCTCAGAATTGCATACCCCATGGCGGACATCAATTCGCGCTTCACCTGGCAGCCGGTCTCGGGCTTGGCGGAAACGAATCGTATCCTGGCGTTTTTCAGCCATTCGGTGGATTCGCCGATGAGGCGCCAATAAAAAACAGTCTGATCCGACTGACTGATCATCCCGGGGTTGGGTTTGAGGCAAAATCAGACCTGATGGACCTTTTCCATACCCATTTTAATTAAGACAGCTGGAAAATAATACATTGATGGCTGATCAAACAGATATCTCAACCGAATGACTGGCACTACTTCACTTAATTTCTCTAGTGACCGGGATCATGGGAGTCATAAGGGCTATTGTCTCGGAGCCATGGTAGACATTTTTTCTGCGGTCTTGTCCGGGGCAAACCACGGACCTTGGATTCCTCCATATGTACCATTTTTTAGACAAAGGCGAGGAACTGGTGGGCGCCTAGCCTAAATTTGCATCACCTGCGAATCGCTTTATAGTTTGGTTCCAGTCGTTCAACCTTTTTGAATCGGTAGTTCACTCTTCAAATCAGATTCAATTTTGAGCATGGGGTCCCATGGGCTCTGATGTTATCGGAGATGGTGTCATGTCACTTAAAGTAATTGGAACAGGATTTGGGCGTACAGGAACTGACTCTATGCGGATGGCATTAAATATCCTTGGTTTTGGTCCGACCCATCATATGTTTGAATTGAGCGATAATCTTGTTTTATATCAGCGTTGGATTGATCTCTCACAAGGTTCTCAACCTGATTGGGATAGCTTGTTTGAAGGTTATTCTTCGTGTGTTGATTGGCCATCGGCATATTATTGGCGAGAATTAATCGATTTGTACCCAGATGCTCCGGTATTGCTTACGTGGCGTTCAGCTGAAAGCTGGTGGAAAAGTTTTGAAGGTACCATTCTGCAGATGATGAAACGCCCAAAAGAAGAAAACCCATTAACTCACTTTCTGGCGATTAATGTTTTCGACGGAAAGGCAGATGACCGAGACCACGCAATGGCTGTTTATAATCGCCATGTAGATGAAGTCATAGCGACAGTTCCACAAGATCGTCTATTGGTCCATAATCTTGGTGATGGGTGGGAACCATTGTGTAAATTTTTAAATGTTTCGGTGCCAGAAATAGAGTATCCCAGTAGAAATACTACCGCCGAGATCCAAGCTAAGGAATCGATTTCTTTAGATGATCAATGACATAACCTAAATTCGATCAAATCTTTTCATTACCATGCTACCAAAGCGTTTTTAGGCCATCCTTTTTTTTGCTTTCTTTATGTCATTGATGATGTCCGGGGTCATCACTTTCATAAATCTTGGCGTTGTCGATCATTTCGTCATGTTTTGTTCAAGGCATTCATCAAGGCCTTTGCCGCAGCCTTTCCTTGTGTGCTGATACTCGTCCCTCTCGCCAGAGTCATTAAATCCAGTTCTGAGAGTATGAGCGAGAATTGAATCCGAATTGATAAATACATAGATTTATTTGACACCTCTCCTGAAAACAAACAACTGAAACAGATGGGACAACACTGCCATGAAGGATCGGAACCTGAAAATTAGAGAAAAATCCCTGGAAGAAATTAAGAACCTTAAAGAGCAATTAAAAGAATCCCAGAATGTGGTTCGAGATCTAAAAGAACAGATAACTGTATATGAACAAGACGCAGCCGCCGCTGCTACAAAATATGCAGAGACCGTTTATGAGTTGGAACTAGCCAAGCTGATAGTTAACCAGAGCCCCGTTGTGCTGTTTAGAAGAAGAGCTGGAAAAATCGGGGAAAAACCAACCCTTGAGTATATTTCTGACAATCTTATACAGTTCGGATATGAACCAAGAGATATCATGGAGGATCGAATCCGATTTAAGGACATCGTTCACCCAGATGACCGCGAACGGCTGCTTGATGAAATAAATCGGTATGTTGATGATGATGTGGAAGAATATACTCAGTATTATCGAGCGGTAACCAAAGCTGGCGATATCCGCTGGGTTGAAGACCAAACATCTATTGTCAGAGATGAGAAAGGTAATAAAATCCACAACCAAGGTATTTTAATCGATATAACCGAACGAAAACTAGCGGAAGATAAACTTAAAAGAAGTGAAGAAAAATTCCGTCGTATTGTTGAAACTGCAGCGGAAGGATTCTTGTTGATGGATGAGGCCTTCAAGATAGTCGACACCAACGACGCCTACTGCAAGCTTCTTCAATATAAACGGGAGGAGTTACTCGGCAATAACCTGCTGAATCATCTCACAGATGATTTCAGAAACTATATCCTCGCAAATAATGAGACCACCCCGGCACAAGAAAACCGTGAACTCGAGGGCAGCGTGGTTTCCAAAGACGGTCGCATCATTCCAATACTGCTGCATGGCAATGCATTAAGAGATGACCAAGGGGCGATTATAGGTAACATGGCTTTTATCACCGACATGACTGAACACAAAAAAGCTTTGGTTCTTGCTGGTGAGGTCCAGAAGAGTTTACTGCCTCAAGAAAAGCCCATCGTAAACGGGCTCGACATTGCTGGCCGAAATGTTTCGTGTGATGAGATCGGAGGTGACTATTTTGATTTTCTCTGGCGACAAAATTCCCGAAAGGGCTCTGTGGGTATAGTCGTCGGCGATATATCCGGCCATGGCGTCGACTCTGCACTCCTGATGACCACGGCTAGGGCATTTCTGAGGATGCGGGCCGCTCAACCTGGCTCACTCTCGGAGATAATTTCTGAAATGAACAACCACTTAGCAAGCGATGTCCATGGCACAGGTAAGTTCATGACTTTGTTTTACCTGGCCATTGACTCGGAAAAACAGGATCTGAAGTGGGTCAGAGCCGGACATGATCCGGCACTCGTGTACAGCCCTGATACGGAAGAGTTTGAAGAGTTGAAAGGAACTGGCATTGCTCTTGGAGTCGCTGATGGCTTCGAGTACGTGGAGCATCATAAGAAAGGGTTGAAAAATGGCCAAATCATTGCGATTGGTACTGATGGTATCTGGGAGGCGTTCAACAGCGATTGGCAGATGTTTGGGAAGAAACGGCTGTGTGAAATCATTCAAAAGCATGCTGAGTTATCAGCAGAAGACATTCTCAGCGCTGTCTATGCCGAACTGCACACCTTTATGGACGGTGCCAAATCAGCAGATGATATCACTTTGGTAATTATCAAGGTGGATGAACTCTAATAAAATAGAGATGGAGAATCCGGAGCAAATCTAACAGTGCATGAGGTTCCACCCGTCAACCCTGAGGAAAACTCTACTTGTAGTCGTAACTGCCAAGATGAAGATAAACGGGAATGACCTAAAGTTTGGGTAATATGGCCCCGAGCGAAGTTATTAATTGGCAATACTTACCGCTTGTAACGTGATAAACGGCTACTTTTGTGAACAATATTCAGATTTTTCACCGGTAATTATAAAGACAAAAGGAGGATGGCCCTCTTCAACCCCACCTCGATATTTGCTGCGATTGCTCAGGCTACGTTCATTCCCTATCTCATCTAATCTTTGGTTAACGCTGCGTTCCGGCGTGCAAGACTTTCCGCAGGCCAAACATCTTCATACGTGTAAAACTCTTCAACCGCAGGCTTGTCATCCGGTAATTTGACCCAAGGAAGTTTGCTCCGGGTGTAAATATGGATGTCTGGTTCTACTGGCTCCGGGTCATCAAGAGTTCCAGCACGCATAAAACAGATCTTTTCTTTTTTGTCTGTCGGGCCATAATGGCTCCAAACTGCAGTTTTGCAGTTGGGACATCGTACTACCAGTTGCCCCATGCCACTGGGGGATGGAACCTTGATAGTTTCGGTTTTGCCCTGTAACAACTCCACGTACTTTGCCTCCACCATGGCATTTATCGCAAAAGCCGATCCAGACAGACGCTGACAGTCACGACAATGACAACAGTGAACAAAGTAAGGTTTGGCGATTATCCGGTAACGTACATCACCACAAATACATCCACCATCCATGCAAACATCACTCATAATCTAAGTCCTGTTATTTAATAAAATTGGGATACACAAAACACATACCACACAGTGGTATGTGTCAAAAAGGGGCCATTTATTATAAAATTCCAGATAATTAATATTGTTCACACGAATCTGCCAATTTCTCTCGATAAAAGGCTCTTTAACTTCTTCCTGATATCTCTGTGTATCTTTTATTTCTAGTATTAGAACCTGGCAGGGTTTCGGCTGCGAGAATAGTACCAGTTAATTTAGTCTTCTTATGGACATGAAGGTGATATCGTCAGATTGTTCAATATTTCCAATATGGCCTAACAGCTGTCCTTCTATCCTGCGCATCAACTCGTCAATGGAAGAGAATGGTTCTAAAAATAGGGAGAGCAGCCGATCTTTGCTGAACAGTTCATTGTCGACAGACTGTGCCTCGGAAACTCCGTCTGTGAACGCAAAAAGTGTATCACCAGCTTCGATGATAGTCTGTCCTATCTTGAAATCGATATCTGGCAGCATGCCAACGGCTGGTCCGGTAGGATCAAGGGTATTTTTGGCACCCCCTTGAGGACCTGATATGATGATTGGCTCATGCCCCCCGTTTATATAGGACAACAGGCCGTTTGTCTCGTTCAGGATGCCGAAGAACATCGTCGCGAACATGCTCACGTCTCCGTGATTATTGGCAATATAGTTGTTAGTCGCGCTCACCGCATTGAGGGGACCAAGGTGTGGTGAATTGGAGATTCCCGACAGTTCATCGGGGAGGGCCGGTTTATCTGGCTGAGGTACTCCTTCTAAAAGAAGGGGCCTCTCGCTCTCATTACCACCCGAATAGATTCTGATAAGACTGCGAAAAAGAGCCATAAACAGAGCAGCGCCAACCCCTTTATCGCATACATCAGCCACTACGATCCCAAGATGATTCTCGGGTAGCTCGAATACATCATAGAAGTCGCCGGCCACTTGCTTGGCCGGTTGGAAAAAAGTCCTCATCTCCCAACCACTTAGTTCAGGGAGTTGGGCGGGAAGAAAGCTCTTCTGCATTTTTCTTCCCTTTTCGAGCTCATTGCTGAGCATGTTAGAGTAGAGTTCTACCTGCCGAAGAGTTTCTGCCAATTGAAGATTCTTCTCCTCCATCTGCTGATTTGCCGTTTCGAGTTGTTGGTATAGTCTGCCCAACTCACTATTCATGTAATTCAAATGCTTTGACAGAGAGCCAATTTCATCACGATTGGGTACCTCAACGTGCTGAGTGAAGTCTCCCACTGCGGTTTGATTGAGGCTGTCGTCTATAAGCTTTATCGGCTTTAAGAGTGAGATCGAAATGGCGTAACCAAGGATGAGGGCAAGGACAACACAACCAACGCTGAATCCTATGACAAGTATTTTTGAGGTCCGGTACGCCTCGTTAGTCTGATCGATTTTGGCAAGCATATCTGACTCAGCCCGGTTAACCATTTCATTGGTCAAAAGTTCAAGGTTCTCAGCTAACAGGGTCG
>JBPCUV010000438.1:0-22930 GCA_051010975.1 Desulfocapsaceae bacterium | reverse complement strand
TTGTCCGATTTACCCATACCAATCAGGTCTGGTGCAATGACGCGACCTTGATTTTCAACGTGCGGCATGATGTTGCGCCACAGATAGGACGACATTGGCGTTCCATGCACAAATAGAATCGGATCACCGTCACCTTCATCGATGTAAGCCATCTTCGAGCCGAGAATATCGATGAATTTATGTGTGTACTTGGTTGTTGATGGTATTTCCAGTGGCGGTAACTTGAAACCCTCATACGGGTTCGGTTCTTGAGCGTGAACAATGGTACCCATAACCGCCAAAAGGGTACTAGCAGCAAGGACTGCGATATTCTTTTTTAATTTTAACATCTCTTTATCCATCTATTTTTGATTTGAGTAATGGGGGTATGTTTGAGCTTTATGATGCTTCTGTTAGAACTCCTGAACAGTAGGACGTAATACGATTTCGTTGATATCCACATCAGCCGGTTGTTCAATGGCGTAAGCAACTGCTTTGGCAATGGATGATGCCGAAATGGCATCTTTATATACTTCCTGGATGAACTCCGACGTTGCCTGATGTGAGCTTCCGAATTGTAATTCGGATTCAATTAAACCAGGTGTAATAGTAGTAGTGCGAATATCACCACCAACTTCAACCCGCAGCCCTTCAGTAATTGCTCTTACGGCAAATTTAGTACCGCTATAAACAGTGCCACCAGGACTTACTTTAAGTCCAGCCACAGAAGCAAGATTGATGAAGTGCCCCGAATTTTGGCTTTCAAACAGTGGCAATGCTGCCGCGATGCCATAGAGTACGCCTTTGATATTGATGTCGATCATCTGATCCCATTCATCAACTTTGCCTTCGTTCAGTGGTGCAAGTGGCATTACCCCAGCGTTATTGATTAATACATCGATACGGCCATAGGTTTCTACGGCCTTGGTTACGAGTGCCTTTACATCGTCCGCACGAGTGACGTCTGTTGCAAGTACCTCGGCCTTGCCATCTTCAGCACGGATATCAGCAGCGATAGCCTCCAGTTTGTCAAGACGGCGTGCGCCCAGCACAACTGCGGCACCTTTTGATGCAAGATGACGAGCGGTAGCTTCACCTAGACCGCTGCTTCCACCAGTAATTACGACTACTTTACCTTCAATATTGTTATTCATAGCATTATCCATTTATTGATATTTATATTGTCTTATTGACTATTAACATTGAACAATTTTCAATGTCTTGTTCCTGCATTCCCGGACCACATAGATAATCGTCTAGCTCGTTATTCTTCGTCAAGAGCCGGACTGGTTCCGTAAACAAATCTGCCTTTAAAATATTTCTTCTGAATCATGGCTGCTTCCTCGCCCCATGCTTCAAGACCGATCCGCTTAATTCGGCTTAAATTGTAAATCTTGGTGTTATGAGGAGCGGCACCTGCATTCTCTACAACCGGCATGAGCTTATCACAGGGGAACTCAGTACATTCTGAACAGTTATGCAGGCCCTTGTCTGTAACACAGTTTTTAGTGGGACAACCTTCGCCACCTGTTAATGCATTGCCGA
This sequence comes from Desulfocapsaceae bacterium, assembly GCA_051010975.1. Classification (GTDB taxonomy): domain Bacteria; phylum Desulfobacterota; class Desulfobulbia; order Desulfobulbales; family Desulfocapsaceae; genus JABDQA01. Next base: position 21,406 of record JBPCUV010000438.1, on the reverse strand, counting down.
AAGAACACCCTTTTTCACTTCTACAGCCACCACAATACATTTCCTTAGCATCTATCCCTATCTTGCCAGCAACCTGCTGTGCCAACTCATCGGTAATATTGTCTTTGTAATAGGCACATGCCCAACAAGCCAATCCACAAGGTGCCGTCATTTTTTGTACGTCCATCTTAATCTCCTTTTTCTTTTGCTCGAAGTTTCCACCCATCTTTGGGGTATACATCATTTTACTATCTTACTAATAGGAAGGTGGCATGCTTTAAAAAAAGGCCTGCAAGTCAACAGGCCAAAGGCATACAAAATCCTATCTATCTCAGCTTACAAACGAAACTCAGCGACTTATAAATCATTGTGTCGGTTGCATATTCATTTTGATCTGATTCGCGATATTACTCAATATCTCAAGGCGATCTGCCCTGGCATTCTGGAGCGCACCCTGGGTAGTTGCAAGGATAAGTTCAGCTTGATGCTCAGGGTTCCCTTGAAAAGACATCACACCTTCATCACGGCCTTGTTTCAACATTTCCGTTATCCAGTCCCTATTGGTGCTATAAAATTTCATTACACCTTTCTGCATGGATTCCTGAATGACATTATGCTCCACCTGTAATACACCAACCGGGCAAACTTTATTTTCATCGGCAACCATATCTACCGATGCAGCGAACAGAGCATCAAACTTGTCCCAGGCATCATCACTATGTGCATCAACATTACGATGAAATTCCTTGAGATTTTCAATACTTCTTTCGAGAAGTGCATTTCCAAGGATTTCCTTTGTTCGGTAGTGACTGTGTATAGCGGCTTTTGTTATGCCTAGCCTATCAGCGATATCCTGATAACTGAAGGCGCTGAAGGCTCTTGTCTGCATAAGTTCAGCGGCAGTCTCCAAGATTTGATCTTTTCTATTACCCATTTTCTTTACCACTATGTTTTGAATCTGAAATGTAGGATTAATGTTATTTTCAATGATATTACTTACTGGTAGGAAAGCTGTCAAGAGGTTTTTTGAATTGGATTTACAAAGAGGATGTTTATAGGCGGCGGTTTCTGAAATTTCTTATGGAAATAAATGGCTACGGGCAACCTTAACTTTGGTAATGGTCTGCTAGGTGAAGGTTATTCCTGAACTGCATGAACGGCTATCACAGTCGCTACCAATAAGACATTCTATTTGTAAAGAATACGAGCAGTGTGAGGATTGCCAATACGACTCTTTCTGGCCGCGTCGTTCTTAGAACATACCCTCATGAGCAAGGCATGTCCCATTTCGGTGCCCACGGAGCTTCTTTTAGTGTGATTACCCGATAGTTGGCAACTGTCAATGCTTCTATACGATCCATATCGATGCTGGATAGGGTGAAATCCATTACGTCGAAATTGGCTCGAATATTATCGAGCTTAGTCGACATCGTGATTACTGGTACTCCTTTCTGTAAAATCCAACGTAAAGCAATTTGATTACCACTTTTGCCGTAGGTTCTCCCAATTTCATCGAATATGGGGCGCTTCGGTACTTCTGCACGTGCCAGTGAACAGTAAGATGATAACGGAATACCGGTTTCCGCTGCTGCCTTAAGTAGGACGCTCTGGTCTATCAGCGGATGATACTCAACCTGATTGATTACAACCGGGGCATTAATAATATTGAGGGTGTCGCGCATCATTTGTACAGTGTAATTAGAAACACCGATATTTTTTGCTAATCCTTGATGATAAGCTTTCTCAAGCAATTCAAGAGATAGCTTGATATCCCCACCGACTGGCGGCCAATGCACAAGGAGGATATCGATGGTGTCGAGTTGCAGGCTCTTCAGGCTTTCCTCGACGGACCGTATAAATTTAGATTCTGTGAATTTGCTTGGACAGACTTTTGTCGTAATGCACAGTTGGTTACGTGGAATTGCAGATGAAGCAATAAATTCACCTATTTCTTTTTCATTTTCATACTGCTGGGCCGTATCGAATGCGCGATAACCAGCCTCGGCAGCATATTCGAGGGCTTGCCGCAAAACTTCTCCAGTTAACGGATATGTGCCAAATATTCGTTCAAATCCTTTATTAAAGTAAATGTTCATTTACACTCCCACTTTATTGAGCAATTGTCCCGGAAGAATAATGTTTGCTAGGCGTCTTCTTTCTTCTTCAATCTATGTTTCAGATAACATTAAATTGAATAGATTTTAATTGGCAAACTTTGTTAATCAAAAATCTTGTTGCGATTCCTTTTGATACAGTCACCGACATACAGAGCCAGAGCTTGGATGGTGGAAGTAGGATTCACAGCGGCAGAAGTGGTGAAGATACTTCCATCAACGATGAAGAGATTTTTCACATCATGACAGCGTCCCCATGAGTCCACCACAGACCACTCAGGATCTACACCCATACGAGCAGTTCCCATCTGGTGCCATCCGGCACGGCGCCAGATGTTGCCCTCGGGCATAATTATTTCACGGGCACCGGCAGCCAACAATGCTTCTTGGGCTCTGGCTTCTCCGTGGGCAAACATACGTCTGGTATTATTGTCCACCGTATAACTGATTTTAGGAGCAGGAATTCCGTGGCTATCTGTGAGTTCCGGATCTAACGTTACCTGGTTGGACTCAAGCGGAAGGTCTTCGGTAACAACGGTAAGGCCAGCTAAGTATGGATATACCTCATCCATCTTTTTCCTGTGCTCATCCCCCCAAGGAATAAGACGGTCAGTACCATATCCTCCAAGGGCATAGGTCATTGGTGTGGTGTACCGTCCACTGTGAAGCCCGTATCCTCTGACGAAGTCATGAGAAGGATTGGTTTCATAAAATTCCTGGCTGAGGATACTGCAGGCCATGGGACCTTTGAAGCCCTCCATGGGTTCACCGAAGATACCTACAACTCCAGACAGCGGATGGAACATTAGGTTTTTCCCTACCATGCCGTTTCGGTTTGCTATCCCGTCAGGAAACTGCTTCGATTTTGAGTTTAGCATGAGTCGCGGTGTCCCTATACCGTTGCAGGCCAATATGACAATTCCCGCCCTTTGTTCCTGCAGTTGTCCTTGTTCGTTGTAATAGAGTACACCACCGGCCTTGCCGTTAGGATCCATAGTAATTTCACGGACTCGGCATCCGGGTTTTAATATCACACCACATTTTTCCAGTTGAGGCCAATAGGTTATGTCCACACTGGCTTTTGCCCCAATAGCACAGCCAAGATCACAGACTCCAGCATTTCTGCATTTTCTGCGACTTTCGGTGTCTCTACTGAGGATGGCTACATCCGATGGCCACCAATGCCAGCCAAGCTTGTTGAACCCATTGGCCAGAGTCTGACCTAATTTGCCTATCGTTATCGGAGGGTGGGGAGGTTCATAGGATGGGTAGGCAGGATTGCCTGGTAGGCCAGAAACACCCATCATACGGTCGTTGATTGCATAAAAGGGTTCCAGAGTCTGATAGTCGATAGGCCAATCGTCAGCAACTCCATCAAGAGTCCTGGTTCGGAAATTGGAGGGGTGAAACCGGGGCCAGTGAGCAAGGTAGTTAACTGTCGATCCTCCGACACCATTGAAATTTACCGGAGTGATCGGGGAGTCATCTGCATTTACCGGATAGTCTTGTGGCAGCTTCCGCACATTCGGATCACAGCTGAATTCAGCGTAGCGATGGAGTTCGTAATCAGGCAGTTTGCTGGGGAATTTTGCCCGGTTTATCCTGGGACCCTGATCCAGACAGAGGATTCGCATATTGGAATCAGAAAGAGACCAGGCAACAGCCGCTCCTGATGCTCCTGCTCCTATGATGAGTACATCGACCGGTTCATTTTTCATGATTGGCTCATCCGTTTTCAATTACAATTCAGCATTGCTGATAACAGATACCGCGTTTTTTCACCGGTTCAACCAGAGCAGTGATATCTGCTGGGATTTCTTCGGGAACATTGTATCCGTAAGGATGAGGAGGCTTTTCAGACAAGCCAAAGAGCGGAGGAATTTGTGGATCAGTATAGTAAGCCATGTAGGTATATCTGACGAGAGCAGCAAAAAAGTCAGGATCTTGTTGCTCAAGCTCCTTCATCAATGTGAGACGTTCGTTAGGTACTAATCTGTCAAATGGGAGCGCGAGTGTTTCAATTGTGCTTTGCATTGTCAGCATACCCCGGCTGAAAAGCTCATCTAATCCGGTGATTTCCCTAGTTTTCTCTATAATGAAATCTGCTACATGGTTCGAGCCTGCCGAAGGGATTCGTCCGTCGTTACTTGCAGGGATGATCTCTTCGAGTAGTCCATTGAGCAGAGTACGCTGGTTCTCGTTCCATTCAATTTGAGAAAACTGATCTGACATGTAGGACCTCCTTTAATTGATTCATTTAACATTAAGTATAGCTGGTGAAGTAGCATTAGCAAACCCGATAAGTGCACTCGATGATCAAGCCCCAGAGGATGATTGTGTCAGAGATCCACCTCTGCAGCTGAAGAAAAAACAAAGGTTATTCAAGAGTGAAGATAAGCCTCGAAGCATTTAATTAAAAACCATCTACCCGTGCAATCCAAGGAGGCTACAATTCTCTAAAAAACATAATGTTACAGGAGGAAAATGGCTATTAGGCATCTAGGTTAATCATATTTTGCACATTGTTGAGTCTAATAAATTCATAAAAAAATATTGACACAAAGTTGATATGTGAATATTATCATATCATGATAACTTGGTATGCGGTTAACAGCGTCTATATGGACAAGGAAAATGATCGGTAAAAAACAACTCTCAAAAGCTCAGCCCATAGATAAAGTCGAGCAAGCCGTTGCAGCACTTCATGAATTCATCGTTGAAGGAGGACTGGAACCGGGCACCGTTCTTCCGTCTGAAAGTGAGATGGTTGAGCAGATTGGGGTGAGCAAGTTCAGCATGCGTGAAGCCCTTAGAGTGGCACAATCCCAAGGACTGATTGAGATCTCTCAAGGTAAGCGTACGCGCGTCGCAGATGTTTCCACAAAACCTGCCGCAGGTATAATGAGTCTTCTTATGAAGCGCTCTAAACACCTTCTTCTTGAATTGACCGAGGCAAGGCGTAGCCTGGAAATAAGCATCGTTCAACTAGCAGCGATGAGAAGGACTGACGAGCAGGTCGAGGAGATGGAAAAAACAATCAACGATATGGAAGCCAATCAGGAAGATGTCTCATTTTGTGTTGATAAAGACATTCAATTCCATGAGATCATGACAAAGGCTACAGGTAACAGAGTGTACGAAGTGATCTATGAGTCACTGGGTGAATTGCTGCGAGAATCCCGCCAGAAGACATTTCAAATAAGCGGCGTTGATAAGCCCATCTACGAGCATAGGCAGATAGTTCAGGCGATCAAGGAGAAAGATCGCAAAAAAGCGGTTTCTTGTATGTCTGAACATTTGGATACAGCTGAATTGAGTTTGAAAGAGTTGAGAGATTGAGTGAACGGTAGATTCGCCCAACAAGTCCGACAGGGTTGAGCCACTTATAAAATAAAACCAGGGAGGAGATCAGAACAGTTAGCAGTCAAAAAGCACGAAGATGAAAAAACGGAACATGTAGATCCAAATATTTATAACCATCTAACTAAAGAGGATTGTTGAAATGAAAAAGCTAATGTCAATTTTCATTACAGTTGGAATCATCCTGGGCTGCACCGCAGCGTTTGCTAAGGATGTCTCAAAAATCAAAATTGGTATATCCATGCCGACTCTTCAGGAAGAGCGCTGGAAGAAAGATGAGGCAATGTTTAAAGAGCGCCTCATGCAGCTTGGTATAGCAGAAAAGAACATTCTGATTCAATCTGCAGATGGCAACGAGCAGAAGCAGTTTACTCAATCTGAAAACCTGATTACCCAAGGTATCGATGCTCTTATCATCATTCCCCAGAATGGTGAAGCAACTGCTCCGATCGTGAAATCAGCTCATGAAGCAGGCGTGAAAGTCGTAGCTGTTGACCGTATCATCAATAACCCTGATCTGGACTTCTACGTAACCTTCGACGCATACGAAATCGGAGTTATCCAGGGAGAATACGTTGCCAAACTGTCTCAGTCCGGAAACTGGATCATGATCGGCGGTGCCCCGACCGATCCGAATGCTGCCCTGATCCGCAAAGGACAGCTTTCAGTCGTTGGACCCTTCATCGAAAGTGGTGCTGTAAAGGTAGTTCTTGACCAGCCTGCTGACTACTGGAATCCAGCCAATGCGCTTAAACATGTTGAAGCCGGTTTGACCAAAGCAAACAATGATGTCGATGTTGTTTTTACCTCAAATGACGGTTGTGCCGGTGCTGCAATTGAGGCACTCACCGAGCAGGGATTGGCCGGTAAAATTCCAGTACCTGGACTTGATGCTGATCTGGCTGCCATGCAGAGAATTTTCGAGGGAACCCAGAGCATGACCGTATATAGAAAACTCTATATGCAGGCTGATTACGCAGCTCAGGCAGCGTTTGCACTCGCCCAGGGCAAAGATCCTAAAGAAGCTGTTGATGTTGAAGTAACCTTGAAGGATGGAAAAGTACCTTCGATCATGTTGAAAAGCCGCGAAGTTATGTTTGCCGTTGATAAGGACAATGCAAAAGTTGTTGTTGACGACGGTTGGCTGAAAGCTGACGACATCTTCGGGTCACTTGATAAGTCACTCTGGCCTGACTGGTACCAGAAGTAAGCAGTAACAATTACGCTTATTTCCCATATTGAGAGCGTGATGGCCGTTTTATCCTGAACAGGCTTCACGCTCTCTTTGTTCATCTGTAAATTGTCTTCCTGGTTTCTATTAATTACCAAACAAGGGATGTGGTTACCGTGACTGATACGATTCTCGAAATGAAACATATCACCAAGCAATTCCCCGGTGTCAAAGCTTTGGATAATGTTTCAATGGAGGTCAAACGGGGAGAGATTCATGCGCTGGTAGGAGAAAACGGTGCGGGGAAATCGACTCTAATGAAAGTTTTGAGTGGGGTCTACCCGTATGGTTCATATGAAGGTCAGTTCTATATCAATGGTAAAGAGGGCCATTTTCAAGCTATCAAGGATGCTGAACTCGCGGGAATAGCCATTATTTACCAGGAACTGGCACTGGTTAAGGATTTGAACGTAGCTGAGAACATATTTCTAGGAAAACTCCATCACTCTGCAGGAGTAGTGCAATGGGACAAGGTTTTCTATGATGCTGGGAAAATTCTGAGAGACATTGGTGTTGATGTAGATTTGGACAGTAAAATAAGTGACATAGGTATTGGTCAGCAACAGCTTGTAGAGATCGCTAAAGCTCTTTTGCTTAAAGCCGATATTCTCATTCTCGATGAACCGACTGCTGCCCTTACGGAAAAGGAAGTAGATCTTTTGATGGGAATTTTGAGAAAGCTCAGAGAAAGTGGAGTTACCTGCATTCTGATATCCCACAAGTTGAACGAGGTGTTCGAGATTGCCGACAGGGTAACCGTGCTTAGAGATGGCGGAACGGTCTCCACCAATGACATTGCTGACATGACAGAGGATTCCATCATAAAGGAGATGGTGGGTCGAGATATCACCCAACGCTATCCTCCCAAGCAGTGTGAAGTTGGCGAGGTGGTCTTAGAGGTAAATAATCTCACCAAGTACAGTGCTGAGGATTCATCAAAAAAGATAATCGAAAGAGTCAATTTTCATGTCAGAAGTGGTGAAATCCTTGGAATTGCCGGTCTTATGGGCGCCGGTAGAACTGAAGTTTTAATGAGTATTTTCGGATTCTTAAAGGGAGAGCAGGAAGGAAATATTATTCTCGATGGAACAGAGGTCAGTATTAAGAGTCCAAGAGATGCCATCGAACTTGGAATGGGAATGGTTTCAGAGGACAGAAAGCGCCTTGGTCTCATTCTGATACAAAGTGTTGCCACTAACGCTACCCTCTCAAGTCTTAAAAAGATCAGCTACAACAATATCATCAGTACAGACAAAGAAGTATTTGAAACGAACAAATATGTCGAAAGCATCGGCATTAAAACGCCTTCGGTTGAAACAGAGGTAGGAACGCTCAGTGGTGGAAACCAACAAAAAGTGCTGTTAGCCAGATGTCTGATGACCCAACCCAAAGTCCTATTTTTGGACGAGCCTACTCGCGGAATAGATGTTGGAGCCAAACTGGAAATCTACACCCTGATGCACCAGTTGTCAGCGACCGGGACTGCTATAGTCATGGTTTCATCTGAAATGCCCGAGGTCCTCGGTATGAGCGATAGGATCATGGTCATGTGTGAGGGTGAAATGTCAGGAGAGTTGATAAAGGAAGAAGCTACCCAAGAGAAGATAATGCTCATAGCATCACAAGGAATTAGTCATGATATTAAACATTAAGAAACATCTGGGAGCATATATAATGCTCCTATCACTGTTGGTGATTTGCCTCGTTTTCGGTGTGCTAACGGAGGGCATATTCTTTTATCCAAGAAATATCGCCCTATTGGCCAGACAGACAACTATCGTTGGTGTTCTTGCCATTGGTATGATGTTTGTCATTGTTGCCGGACACATTGATCTCTCGGTTGGTTCTGTACTTGGTTTTTGTGGCACCCTGGCAGGCGTATTACAGGTCTGGATGGGTTGGCCGACTTTGCCCACCATTATTTTGGTTATTCTCACAGGTATGATTTGTGGTGCATGGCATGGATATTGGGTTGCATACAGGAGGGTTCCTGCATTCATTATCACACTGGGGGGACTGCTCATATTCAAGGGCGCAAAATTCGGGCTCTCAAAAAGTATGTCCATTGCTCCCATGAATCCTAGTTTTAGCATGTTAGGACAGTCCTATATACCGGCGGCCATCGGTTGGATATTGGCCCTTTGTGCAATTGTAGCTGTGATTGTTCTGATCTTAAGAAAGAGACAATCCAAGATTAAGTATAATTTCAAGACAGTTCCTTTTACTGTTGATGCTGCCAAAGCTGTGGCAATCAGTATGCTCATCGTAGCAGCCGTGTTTTATCTGAATAAATACAGAGGAATTCCAGCACCTGTCCTTATTATGGTGGTCTTGGCGCTCATTTTTGCATTTGTTGCCAACTCAACAGTTTTCGGTAGGAGCATTTATGCCATTGGTGGCAACCGTGAAGCATCCTCACTCTCTGGAATCAAGACAAAGCTAACCACGCTCTATATCTTCATTATTAGTGGAGGACTTGCTGCAGTTGCGGGAATAATTCTCACTGCACGACTGGATGCGGCAACTCCAGCAGCGGGTGATACCATGGAGTTGGATGCTATCGCCGCCTGCATTATTGGGGGTACCAATCTAATGGGCGGTTCCGGTAAAGTTTCCGGTGTCATTGTCGGTGCTCTGGTTATGGCAAGCCTAGATAATGGGATGAGCCTGATTAATCTTGAAAACTACTGGCAGTTTGTAGTGAAGGGATTAGTGCTGACTTTCGCAGTTTGGGCAAGCACAATGTCCTCAAAAACAGCATAAGAATTACTAATCATCAGTAAAAATACTCCGTAACGGCACTTCTCATGATCAAATGCATTAGAACATATCGATTATCACATAAGCTGGATGAGCCATTTGGATTTTCACAATGGCATTACGATGTCCGTAATGCGTTGCTTGTAGAAGTCGTTGACGAATCGGGCGCCACCGGCTGGGGAGAGTGTTACGGCCCCGCAGAAGTCACCCAGTGTGCAATTAATTCCTTCTACGCGCCATTGTTGATCGGCTGGAACCCGATCCAGAACGAGGCTGCGTGGCAGCACTGCTGGAGAGCGGGTCTCGATTTCTCGATCAAAGGTGTCATGATGGGAGGGATATCCGGCCTGGATATGGCGATGCTCGACTTGAAGGGAAAACTGCTGGGTGTCTCGGTCTCCGAGTTGATGGGTGGCCGTATTCGCGACAAAGTGGACTGCTACGCCACAGGAATGTATTTCCGCGAAGTTCCGGAACCACAACTGCTCGACATGATTGTCGAAGAGGCCAAAGGTTATGTGGACAACGACTTCAAGGCACTCAAGATCAAGGTCGGGAAGAACATGGATTTTGACAAACAGCTCATCACCTTGATGCGCACGACGTTTCCGCAAACAAGGTTGATGGCGGATTCGAACCACGCCTATGATCTGTCGGAGGCCATCGAAGTTGGTCGTCTGCTGGATGAACATGACTATAAATGGTTCGAGGAACCGCTATCTCCCAACCTTCCGGACAAATTCAGGCAACTCGCCGACAAGATCGATGTTCCCATCGCCACCGGTGAATGCGAACAGACCCGCTGGGGGTTTCAAAACCTGCTCTCAAAAGGCGGTGTGCAAATTGCTCAGCCAGACCTTGCCTATTGTGGCGGTCCGACAGAGGCAGTCAAGATCAAGACCATTGCATCGTCACTGGGTATCAACGTAATTCCCCACGCCTGGGGCACCATGCTCAATCTTGCCAGTGCAACGCACCTGCTCGCGTCAACCTATGTTGAACCGGGACGAGCTGAAGTGAACCCGCCGCTGCTGGAAACCGACCGGACCCAGAATCCGATGCGGGACGAAATGTATATAACAGCACTTGAAATAGCCGATGGCAAAGTTACAGTACCGACTACGCCCGGGCTTGGTGTAGAGCCGGACATGAGCGCAATGCAGCAATTCTGCGTACAGCAAACCGAGCAGTCTTGATCGTGCAATCTCTCAAGATGCTCATAAACGGCAGGCAGGTTGATGCACCATCACTGATAGAGGTGATTAATCCTGCCAATGGAGAGGTTATTGGCTCGGTGCCTGATGCCAACCGAGATTCGATTCGAAATGCACTGGAAGGCGCGGGCCAAGGCTATAAAAGGTGGTCCGGGACTACGCCAGCCGAACGAAAGCGTATTATCCTCGACTATGCACACCTGTTGGACAACAATCGTGAGCGTGTCATCGAAATCCTGATTGCCGAAACAGGAAAACCCTGGGAAAACGCGGCCTACGATTTTGATATGCTACCGACCTGTTTAAGGTTCTTTGTTGAAGAGTTCGAACGACTTGATCAACCAGTTTTACATGATCCTGCAAATCGATTCCTGCATTATGTGCAGCGGCAGCCTCTCGGTGTTGTCGTTGGCATACTTGCCTGGAACTTCCCTTTGCTCAACATCGGTTACAAGCTCGGACCCGTTCTGGCATCGGGTTGCAGTTGTGTTATCAAACCTTCGCAACTGACACCGCTTGCCACGCTTGAAGCCTGCTATCTACTCAAACAAGCTGGAATACCAGATGGAGTGGTCAATGTTGTCACCTGTTCCAATCACTCCGTTGTCGCTGACCTTTTGACCAGTGATACAACATCGATGGTGACGATGATCGGGTCTACCGGTGGCGGGCTCAAGGTGATGAATTCCGCCTGTACAAGCGTAAAACATTTTTCAGTCGAACTTGGTGGAAATGCCCCGGTATTGGTCTATCCCGATGCAGATGTTGCCAGAGCAGCCGAGAAAATAGTGGAACTGAAGTTTGCCAATTCAGGTCAGGTATGTGTATCCCCGAATCGATGCTTCGTGCACGAATCTATATACGATGAGTTTGTACAACGATCACAAGAGCTGGTAAAAAATATAACGATCGGCCCCATAATTTCAGCTAAAGATCGATCACGTATTCTCAACCTGGTACAAAAATCGGTTGCAGAAGGAGCCTCTCTCATTTGTGGTGGCCAGGCAGTAACGGGGACGGGCTTTTATATGGAGCCAACTGTTCTTGGCGACGTAACCACCGAAATGAGTATTGCCAAAGAAGAAATTTTTGGGCCGGTATTGCCAATTATCAAATTTAAAGACACCGATGACGAGATTAAGCTGGCAAACAGTGTTGAATACGGTCTGGCCGCTTATGTATTCACCAAAAATCTGTCAACGGGGTTGAAAGCTGCACGTGACATCGATGCCGGAAGTGTCTGTGTCAATGAACCACACTACTCAGTCCAATTGCCCCACGGAGGGCTCAAACAAAGCGGACTTGGTAAAGATTGTTCGAAATACAGCCTCGAGGAATATCTTACCGTAAAAAGAATATCGGTACTCATCGAAGACTGAGTCTCAGGAGATCGTCACCATATGACACTTTTCCCCGATAATCTTATCGATACACTGCAAGCGGTCGGTGTTGTCGCCGGTTTTTCGGTGGACAAACCGGAGCATGCACAACCTATTGCAGAAGCCTTGCTCGAAGGCGGACTCAATGTCATCGAACTGACGCTGCGAACGGATGCTGCCTTCGATGCGCTGAAGATAATCATTGAACGCGTCCCGGACATGGTCGCCGGAGTTGGTACCATATTGATCCCCGAGCAGGCTCGGATGGTAAAGGATCTTGGTGCTGATTTCGGCGTATCACCGGGATTGAACCCGGCGGTTGTCGAAGAATGCAAAAAGTTGCAAATACCGTTTGCACCGGGCATTGTCAGCCCCACTAACCTCGAAGCCGCGATTGCACTGGGTTGCCGGTTTGTTAAATTCTTTCCGGCCGAGCCGTCTGGTGGTATTCCATTTCTGCGCAGCATGGCGGCGCCATACAGCCATTTGAAAATGCGCTATTTCCCTCTGGGCGGAATCAATAACACGAATATGATCGAATACCTCAAGGAACCCAATGTTCCTGCGATCGGCGGGTCATGGATCGTTGACAAACAACTGGTTGCAGAAGAAGACTGGGCTGGCATCACGTCACGGGCCCAAGAGGTCCGTACTGTTGTTGATGCACTGAACAAAAAATAAAGAGGATGTTCCATGTTGCTCGCATTAGACTGGGGTACCACATCGTTTCGCGCCTACCTGTTTGATTCAGATAGAAACCTTGTCGGAACCAAATCGTCAGCCGCCGGCATCATGCAGGACAACAGCGGATTTGAACAGGTTTATTACCAGCAGATCGGGGAATGGCTGGAGGAGTACAGAGAAATCCCGGTCATTGCATCAGGCATGATCACCAGCAAACAGGGTTGGGTTGAAACACCCTATCTACCTTGTCCAGCAAGTCTCGATGATCTGTCTGAAAACCTGACCCGGTATAAGACATCAAAGGGTGATGTTATCTTTTTTGTATCAGGCGTCTGTCAGAAAACGCCAACACCCAACATTATGCGGGGAGAAGAAACCCAGATGGCGGGGCTGAAGAGCAGTAGTGCCATGACTGCCGTACTGCCGGGTACCCACTCGAAATGGATTCGTATGGAAGGTGACACCATTCGTTATTTTTCCACATTCATGACTGGTGAAATATTCGCCGCACTCACCCAGCATACAATCCTCGGCCGTCTGCTGACAGACGGTTCGGATCCGGAAGGATTCACCGCCGGGGTACGGGATGGTTTTTCGGGTTTAGAAGAAGCAGGTGGAATTTTGTCGAAACTATTTGGCGCCCGAGCAATGCCGCTATTGGAACTGATGAACCCTGACAGCATCAGGGATTATATCTCCGGCCTGCTGCTGGGCACCGAAATCCTGGAAGCGGTGAAAAGCGGATTCGGCAGCGACGTGGTACCGGTGATCTGCGGTTCTGCTGAACTTGTAGATCGGTACGAAAAGGCGATGACAATCTGCGATATTACAACAAGCCGTGGTGAAGATAAACTGGCAGCCCTAGGGCTCATGCGTATTGCGTCGGCTGCTCAGCTCATCTGATTACGGCTCAGGTAAGGCACCAAAACAATTTACCTTTCAACCATTTATCACGGGAATATATCTGAGATGTTCACGCTGTTAGATTCCGGCCCGTACGAATGCGGAGAAACACCAAACTGGGTAAAGCAGGAACATGAGCTTTACTGGGTCGACGCAGCTAGCCATAAAATTTTCAAGCACGACTTGCAGACCGGTTCAACCCAGACATTTAAACCAGATGTGCCGGTCAGTGCACTGAGGATTGACTCTCACGGTAATTTTTTTATCCTGAGTATGTGGGGGCTCTATCGCTGGAGTCCGCAGCCGGCCGGGTCAGGCACCGTTCTTGCCGGAAGCGACTATCTGAACCGCTCTGGAACCATACGTTTCAACGACGGCATCGATGCCGGCAACGGCCTGTTTATTGCGGGTGCGTTTGACAAATCCGATCTCTACAACGGCAACGGGTATCTGTTCCTTCTGGATACCGAGGGTATGTGCAGACTTATCGATAACCATCTGTTTGTGCCCAACGGAATAGCGTTATCCAAAGATAAAAGCAGACTTTTCATGTCGGAGATGTACCAAAACAGAGTGCTTGCCTACGAGGTTGATTGGGAAAAAGAATCATTCTCAAAGTCATCAATTCATATTACAATTACAGAAGATGAAGGCAAACCGGACGGGCTGCTCTGCGATTCATCAAACAATCTGTGGGTGGCCCATTGGCGAGGTTGGCGATTGACCCGGTACGATAAAAACGGGAATAGAAACAAAACGGTCAATACGCCTTTTGCGTCACCAACCTGCCCCTGTTTTGCAGAAAAAAGTGAAACAGCGCTCTTTGTATCGACAGCGACACTGGAACTGACACCCGAAGAACTCGAAAAGAGTACCAATCCGGGCGGCATGTTCAAAGTAAACCTGCAGTGAGGCGAAGTTATGAATGATAGAATCGAGAAGTTGAGATCCATGATGCTTGATGTCGAGCACCGACATTATCGTGTCCGAAAACACATGAGCATCCTTGACGACGATACCGCCAGTCTCCCAGTTGTGGAGCGTAAGGCATTGGGTTTTGTGAAAATGCTTGACGAGATGCCAAAGTTCATCATGGATGGTGAGTTGATCGTCGGCTCACGAACACTGTTTAACCCCCGTCACACTGAAGGAACGGACGGGTTAAGCAAGAACCTCGACTTTGCTCCCGATGCGGAAACACTGGCTGTCGAATCTCCGGGTTTTGAGTTCTATCCGCATTACCTGACTGATGCGGAACAGGCAAAAGGTGCCGCTCTGGGAATTGGTGAAGGTTATGTAACCAGTCATTGCGCACCTGGGTTCGACCGGGTGTTGACCAAAGGATTCGGTGGATTGAGAAACGAAGCCAACGCCTCTCTGGCGAATCATGGTAAAAATTCACCCCAAGCACCATTTCTCAATGCGGTTATCATGATCCTGGACGCTATCGAACAATTCATCGGCTCCTATGCAGAACTGGCTGAGTCAATGGCAGGTTCATGCAAAGATTCAATTAGACGAGATGAGCTTCAAACCATCAGCGAGATATGCTCGCGGATAAAAACCAAGCCTGCCACCACTTTTCATGAAGCGTTGCAGACAGTCTGGTTTGTCCATACGTTCATGCTGATGGAAAACTACAATCTGATGAGCCTGGGGCGTCCGGACCAATACTTGTACTCATATTACCTGTCCGATATCGATGCAGAGATTTTGACACCGGATCAAGCACGGGAACTTCTGGGCTGCCTGTTCATCAAATTAAACGATACCTCCGATCTGCACACGGACAACGGTCTCAATATTATAACGTCGGGCCTCAAGCCTGACGGAACCGATGGGACCAACGAACTTTCCTGGCTGTTCATCGAGACGTATGAAGACGTAAAGTTGACCGACCCCCAGCTCAACATACGCTGGCACCGCGACACGCCGAAGGATTTCATGAAGCGGGTCATGAAGATCAAGGGCAGATTCCCGATTCCACCCATGGTTTTCAACGACGAAATACTGATCCCCGGTCTGACAGATATTGGAGCAAGTCTAGAAGATGCCCGGAATTACAGTATAGATGCGTGCCAGGATGTGTTGATTCCCGGCAAGTCCGATTTCTACCCAATTTTCGCCGGTACTTACGGTATTCATCTGCTCACCGTGTTTGACCGGGTTCTGCCGCGCCTGACACAGTGCGAGTCGTTCGATGAATTTTATCAACAGCTTTTTGATGAATTCACTGCAGATGTGGAAAAGGTTGTGGAAACCACCAATAAAATTGACGCGTTGCTCCCGGAGATTTCCCCGACGCCGGTTCTCAGCCTGATGCTCGAAGGATGCATTGAGAAAGGGCTTGATAAAACCGAAGGAGGAACAATCTACAACCATACCGGCTTTATCGGTGGGGGACTTGTCAATATCGCCGATAGTCTGGCGGCAATTAAAAAACTGGTTTTCGACGAGAAAATCGTTTCTCCCAAAGAACTGCTTTCCGCGATCAATGCAAACTTCTCAGGCTATGAAAGTTTACAGGCAAAACTGAAGAACGATGCACCGAAATGGGGCAACGGGGATATGACCGTGGACACCTACGGTATCGAACTGGCCCGGCACTTCAGCGAGGAAGTACTGAAATACGAAAATGTGCGCGGCGGCAGGTTCGTCCCCGGGTTGATGACCCACCACCAGGTGCGGCTTGGCAACGTTGTCCCGGCTACACCGGATGGACGAAAGCAGGGTGAACCGTTGGCGGTAAGCCTGTCTCCGTCCATCGGGCAGATGAAAAAAGGTCCGACCGGGGCACTGAATTCGGCCATGGCAGTCAATCACCGGCTTTGTCCAGTAGGCACCTCCGTTGACCTGACCCTACAGAATTCATTGTTCAAATCAGATGAAGACCTCGACAAAGTTATAACCATGACGGAGGCGTTTCTGGAGGGCGGCGGGATGGAAATTCAATACAATATCCTGGATCCGGACATGCTCAGAGCAGCGCAGAAGACCCCAAATCAATACCGAGACCTCGTCTTACGGGTTTGGGGATTCAACGCTTATTTCGTTACCCTGCAGAGAGAGTACCAGGATGAGCTGATTGCACGGGCAGAAACAGGAGTCAAATAAAAAGTGGAACCATCGCTTTTTATCACAGATATTCAGCATTTCTCGATCCATGATGGCCCGGGCATCCGGACGACGGTCTTCACTAAGGGATGCGCCCTGAACTGCAGGTGGTGCCACAATCCGGAAGCAATCGAGCCGGAAGCGAGCCTTTTCTTTCATCCCAATCTCTGCACCAGATGCGGTGAGTGCATCGAGATCTGTCCGGAAAACTGTTTCCGCCTGGAAGGCGGCAGCCTGTTATTTTCCCGCGAATCATGCACGAACTGCGGTCTATGCGTTTCAGCCTGTCTCCACGGTGCACTAGAATTAAAAGGTATCCGGATGTCGATTCCGGAACTGGTTCGACAATGTCTGCTCGACCAAAAATATTACAAGGTCGACGGCGGGGTAACCATCTCGGGGGGAGAGGCACTTTTTGGCCAGGACTCCGTGTTCGAATTCATGGAATCTCTCAAGAAAGAGCATCTCCACCTGGTTCTGGATACCTGCGGTGCAGTTCATTTTTCTCGTCTGGAAAGAGCTGCGATATTTACCGATCTCTTTTATTTCGACTGCAAGTGCTTTGACTCGGAGTTGCACAAAGCTTGGACGGGGGTCTCGAATGAATTGATCCTAGACAATCTCACCCGTTTGCTTAAAACTGATACGTCGATTGTTGTCAGAATACCGGTTATTCCCGGTTTCAACGACAATAGTGATGAAATGGGAAATATTGCCGCCTTGCTCAAACCCTTTGGCCATAAGACACAAGTACACCTGCTCCCCTATCATCGAATGGGCAGCGAAAAGTACCGGGCACTGGGCAGAGAATATACGCTGGAAGAATTGAGACCGCCGGATAACGAAAATATTGAGCGACTGGCGTCCCTGTTTCAGGACGCAGGCGTGTTGGCTCAATCCTTCTATATTTAACTACCCACGCTTACAGTAAGTCACAACAAGTTCCTATCTATTAGTTCGGATAAATACATTGAAATACGAGATCCTCTCGCATACGCGCGCCTGCGAGATAGGAATGATAAGACGAATAAATCTTTAGAACTCAACAAGAACGAATCACTACAAAAAACAAAGTATATTCAAATGATGACTAAGAGGTTTGAAACATGAACTTTACGGTACCTGAAGTAGCAGCAATGATGGATCTCAGTGCGGTTCAGGCTGAACATGGCCGGGATGAGATTTCGCGATTGATAGATCTGGTAAAAAAACATGAGGTCGCCGTGTTGTATACGCTGCCCAGTTTTCTGGAGATGGCCAAAGCGATGCTCGGAAGTGATTCAAAGACCCTGCTGGGTGCCCCTGTGGGGTTCCCTTCCGGCGGTGATACAACTGCAGACAAAGTGAGCCAGACGAAACGGCTTGTTGATCTTGGTTGCGGCGAACTGGACATGGTCATTAACGTTGGTAAATTACGTTCCGCTTTGGATGACGATGTCGCAGAGGATATTTTCCAGGTCAAGCAGGCTGCCGGAAACGTTCCGCTCAAAGTTATTCTCGAATGTCATCATCTAAACGATGAATTAATCAAAAAAGGATGCCGCCTTTCTCTGGACGCCGGAGCCGACTGGATCAAGACGGGAACCGGCTGGACGCCAAGCGGGGCAACTGCTGAGAACATCGCGCTGATTAAATCCGTCGTGGGGGATCGGGCCGGCGTAAAAGCTTCCGGGGGGGTCAGGGATTTAAAAACACTGAAACAGTTTTACAAGCTCGGTGCCAGACGCTTTGGTGTCAACCTGAACAGTGGAGAATCAATTCTGAAAGAAGCGGCAGTGTAGATCCGATTTCCACCGACGAGGATTCCCATGGATGAACTGATATTGGCCCATGATTTAGGTACCGGAGGTAACAAGGCGTCTCTCTATAATTCGGAGGGTGCTTGCCTGGTCACCCATTTCGAGCCGTACGATACGTTTTACCCGCAACGGGGCCGGCACGAGCAGAGACCGATGGACTGGTGGCAGGCGGTGCTTGACAGTACGCGAACATTAATTGACAAGGCAGGAATTAAATCAACGAGAATTCGCTGCTGCGCTGTAAGCGGCCATAGTCTCGGCGTCATTCCTCTGGACAAAAACGGGATGCTGCTGCAGGATCTCATACCGATCTGGTCCGATGCCAGAGCCGACCAGGAAGCGCGTGAATTTTTCAAAAAAATTCCTGAACAAGACTGGTACATGGAGACCGGAAATGGATTCCCTGCACCGCTCTATTCGGTATTTAAACTTATGTGGCTCAAGAACAATGTACCCGATCTGTTCAATCGTATCGATACTTTCATCGGTACCAAAGATTTCATCAATTATCTGATGACCGGCGCATTGGCAACGGATCATTCATACGCATCCGGTTTCGGCATTTACGATCTGAAAAACAACCGATACAGTGCATCGCTTCTTGCTGCCAGCGAACTGCCGACGGGGATATTTCCGAACGTAATCGATTCCACTGCCTGTATCGGTTCTCTGTCAAAAGATGCTGCCGCTCAACTTGGACTGGAAGCTGAAATCGAAGTCATGGCAGGCGGTGTAGATAATTCTTGCATGGCACTTGGAGCGATGGCCTACAAACAGGGCAGAACCTACCTCTCGCTTGGAAGCTCAAGCTGGATTGCTCTTTCATCAGAAGAACCGATTCTGGATACGAAGACAAAACCATTTGTGTTCAGCCATGTAGTACCCGGGCAATTTGTATCAGCTACGTCGATTTTTTCTGCAGGATCAAGCTTGAAATGGGTGCGAGATAATCTCTGTAAAGATTTGACAGAGCAAGCAGAGAAGCAAGGGGGCAATGCCTACGATCTGATGATCAAAGAAGCAGCCGAATCCCCGATCGGCGCTAATGGTTTGATCTTCAATCCGAATCTGGCCGGCGGGACGTCACAAGACTATCACCCCAATCAGCGAGGGGCATTCGTTGGACTCGATCTTGGCCATACCAGGCATGACGTTATCAGAGCATCACTGGAAGGCATCTCCATGGGACTCAGGACCGCATTGGATGCGTTGAGGTCGCTCGCTGTAGTCCACAACCCGATGCTGATTGTAGGCGGTGGAGGTACCAGCGGTTTCTGGCGACAGACCCTTGCCGACATATTTAGCATGGAAATCGTTAAATCCAATGTGGATCAGGATGCGGCAGCTCTTGGAGCGGCAGCCATAGCGGCAGTGGGCAGTGGCCTGTGGTCTGACTTCGAACCACTTGACCGGATTCACCGGATCGAACACCGATCAACTCCTAAAAAAGAAAACACAAAATTTTATGAGGATCGTCTCAAACAGTTTGATCTGATTTCTAGGGCTCAGGCCGATCTGGCTATCATGCGGGAAATGTGATTTGGCACTAACATACAAGCAGTGCCGGTTGCTGTTCAGGGATAAGAGATGTTCCATGGCAAGGCTAACCCATATAGCCTATCCACAACATATACCTTCTTCCTGATTACCTTTCTTTTGCTAATATTCAGATAGTAAAACCTTGCCAATCTCTAAATCTTATTTGCCAGGCAGTTTACAATTATTCTTGGCATAGATTGTCAAGAATAAGGTATCCGAGGCACACCTGTATAATGTGACACGATTTTAAACAAAAACAAGGGACAATAAATTATGAATGTAGTTATTCGGGCTTTGGGCCTCATGGTCTTACTTACGGTTATTTCATTTAAAGTGCAAGCAATGGAACAGGCAAAGAGTTCGTACAGCCAAATGGAATTCTCCACATTTTCTATTCTTGAGAAAGAGGGACAGCTTTGGGTTACGATAGATCAAGATAATATCAATGTTGTTAATTGGTCATTTCTTGAAGATCTGAATAAACTGGCTGATGAACTAGAAACTGATAATTTAGTTAAAGTTGTCATTTTTCAATCCGCGCAAGATGAGGTCTTTCTTGCTCATGCTGCAGGTGATTCGTTTAAAGATATCAAAAAGGAGTTCCCCTCCTCATTAGAAGAAACCAGAGTTCTATATCTGCAAAAAACTTTGGAACGTGTGAGTAGATTGCCACAAGCCACCATTTCGAAAATCGAAGGCTTTGCTCGGGGTGGTGGCCATGAATTCGCGTTAGCTACCGACATGCGATTTGCTGCACGAGGAAAAGCTGTTTTCATGCAAAATGAAGTTGGGATTGGCTTCTTACCATTTGGCGGGGGTTCAGCCCGCTTGGCTCGGCAAGTAGGGTTGGGTAAAGCTCTCGAAATTATCTTGTCAGCAAAGGACTTCAATGCTGATGAAGCTGAAAAACTAGGAACCATTAATAAAGCTCTGGATGCGAATGAAATTGACCGACATGTTGAAGAATTAGCGAATAGAATAGCTAAGTTCCCTGCAGGTGGTATTGCAGCAGCAAAAAAAACAATTTATGCTTCGATAGATTTACCGATGGAAGAAGCACTTAGATTAGAAACTTTTCAGATGTATCAGTCTATCGCGACTCCTGACGCAGGAAAACGTATCAAACGTTTGAATGAAAAGGATGTTGCAAACAATATTGAATTACAAAGAAATTGGAACACGTTAATTATGGAAATTCAGGACTAATTGTTGTACCGGGCTTGTCCAACAACGGATAAGATAGTGGTTCGTTCCTCACACTATCTATCCTTAATCGTAAGGTAATATTGTATTGATAGCACGGCATTCTCCGTAACATACTGCTTAAAGA
>JBPCUV010000437.1:0-6176 GCA_051010975.1 Desulfocapsaceae bacterium | reverse complement strand
AGCGCACTCGAGATGCCATCTGACTCAGACAGAGGAGAAACAATGACCAATCACATCGATAACAGAAAGTTTCTCACCTGGTTGACTCTGGCGCTGATCCTGGCTTCTCTGTGGATTTTCAAATCCTACCTGCATTACATACTGGTGGCGGCCGTGCTGGCCCTGGCCACCAGTCACCTCTTCGAAGGAATTACGGGACTCCTCACCAACAGCAATAATAAAGGCTTGCTCCACAGAAACAAGGATGCGATCGGCGCCCTGATTCTGACCATCCTGTTTCTGGTCATGCTTTTCGTTCCGTTGCTCTATTTCATCTCCATGATTTACGACAAGGCGGCTGATCTCGACATCAATCAGATCAAATCAACTTTGACCGCCATGGTCGACCAGGCGGTGGCCTTCTGCAACAAAGTTCCGTTCCTCAAAGAGCCACTGGAACGAATCAGAGAAGAAGGCTTGTCACTTATCAGCGGTCCTGCCGTTGATGCAGCCTTCGATACAACGCTTGGGTTTGCCAAAGGATTTGGAAATATTCTCGCTCAGATCGCCTGGATACTGATCTTTTATTTTCTGTTTAATATCTACAGCAGCAAAATTCTGCGCTTTCTCGCAGAACTGATTCCAATGAGCTACGAAAACCAGAGCTATCTCTATCGTGAATGCACCGGGACAGTCGCGGTGGTTTTCTATGGCACCCTATTCAATATGGTGGCCCAAGGACTCGCGTTTGGCATATTGATGAGTTTCGTTGGTGACTACAGTGCCTTTGATCTTGGCATCCTGGCAGGGTTCTGTTCGGTGATCCCTCTCGTTGGTGCGGCTCTAGTTTATGTACCGGTGGTAGCTTTGGAGCTGTTCCAGGGTAATATTGTCAATGTTTTGATAATACTAGCTTTTACCTGGGTCGTGATGGGGTTCTTAATCGACAATATCCTACGAATGGTATTTATCAGTTTTCTGAAAAAACTCTTCGGATTTGAATATCAAATGAATGATGTGCTGATCCTCTTGGCGATATTGGCGGGCATTGCCTCTCTCGGGTTCTGGGGAATGATTATCGGGCCGTCCGTTCTCGCCCTGACATTGGCGGCTGCTAACCTTTACAGCTCAAAAATTGACGATGAGGGGGTAGAAATAGAAGGGACCGACGAAGATCTCTTTTCTCAAACCACACCTCCAAACACCCCGGAAAAGCCGAGCCGGTTAACAACAAGTTAATCCAACATCGATGCAGACGATGATGTGTGATAATTGAAGATGTCATAAAGTGTTCCTATACCGGTGATGTCAGCTTTGACTGAGCCCAGAAGCGCTCACAAGATTATTTTGTCTTTCCCCAATCGATCAAACTACCACAAATATAGGGTACTTGATAAGTGACGCTTCAGATTGTATTTGTTTGTTAGATGTCTTACGCTTTCAATAGGATCATATCTGTCGCATTCCAAATTCGTTTTGTCATTTATCTCAGATAACTGGCATTGCGGTAGCAATTTCTAGGTGGATTAATGACCAATCTTCGCTTGCGCTATCAGACGCTGGAGTTCGGAGATACGGATATTCACCTTTGTACGTTGCGCGACAAACAGCAATTCCACGATCAAGGCGGTGTCGCAAAAAAACTAGGGATATCCTCCGCATTCTGGCCTCTTTTTGGAGTAATCTGGCCTTCTAGTCTGGTTCTTGCTCACTACATACACGACTACGACACAGTCTCAAAAAGAATCCTGGAAGTTGGGTGTGGCATAGCATTATCGAGCTTGCTCCTAAATAAAAGATATGCTGACATTACCGCAACAGACTACCATCCGGAAGCAGAGAAATTTCTGCAAAGGAATACACTACTTAATGAAGGAGAAGCCATTGCTTTCGAGCGAGTGGCCTGGGAAGATAAAAATGATTCACTCGGGCTATATGATCTAATAATTGGTAGTGATCTCTTGTATGAAGACCATCACGTAAGCTTACTATCCAACTTCATGGCAAAACATTCAAAACAAGAATGCGAAATTATTGTAGTTGATCCAGGCCGAGGTTTTAAAAACAAACTAAGTACTCGCATGATGGAATATGGGTTTAGTTCTTATCATCACAAGCCAAGTGGCACTGATGATTATCTAGACCAGAAATTCAATGGTCATATCATTACGTTTAAGCGCTAAATCACTTTCAGCATTATTATTACATCCAGCATCTTAAACAGGGTAACAGTAGATTAAGCTCATACATTTAATGACTCTCGACAATTCGTTGCGATTGCCAAGTGAGGTATCTTCACCCTGGTATAAGGGCTCTTTTTCATCCCACCAAGCTTTAAAGTTATCAATAAACAAGGCGAGTATCAGGAAAAGCAGCATGCCAGCCGAACCAGAACGCTCTCCGATGTGGAAGTCGAGGGAGGGCAGCTTCATGGTTCGGGGATAAAAGCTTTTCTTCGCTTACCAGCCACTCATTTCCCTGACTGTCAACGGCAGTGCTATCGCTGTCATAGGAGACAAAATTATAATCCTGTGGATCGTACACCCGGTTTGCCCCGGTGGTATCGGTGAGAACGACTATTTTCTGTTGGCCCACCTGGTCCTTATAGAGCGGGGTCTTGTTTAAAAATTCCGTGTCTATTGCCAATTGCTCATCCGGTAATGCCGGAAAAATAAGGGCCAGCACTTCCTGTTTGTTCGCCAAGCGGTTGTCTTTGAATGGCGTATTGAACATCAGCTGATCGTTTGCAAAATAATTCTGATACGCCACGCCCTCTCCATAATCTCGACGGTGTCCAGTATTCAGTGACAACACAGTCGTATCAGGATGACGCCGCCGCCACTCGCCCCAGGTCGTAGTAACCATGCTCAAGTGCTCAAGGGCAATTCCTTTTCCTACGAGCGGGCCAATAACGGGTTCACCTCTGACGGTACTCCATAGCGACTGAGTCGCCTGGTCATACATAAGTTTGTTGGAACGGTAGAGAAACCCGCTGGTTCCCAGTTTGTAATCAACACCTCCAGAACTGGTTAGATAGGGAATTATTGTTCCGCATAAGGTACAATAGACCCCGGCAATATCGACCCCACCGATGGTGTCGGTGAACATCTCATGCCAGGCCAGAATTCGCTTGGGGTAGGCGCGAGCATCATCATCAATTTCTATGCCAAAGACAATGTCACCTTCCTTTAGATAGGTTGCCTGACTCGCGGGAATCATTTCCGGATCCCGTAAAGGGGGAATGCCATCCTGCACGACACCTCCCCACCGTATCTCATCAAATCTGACATGTGCAGATGACTGACGTTCTCGAAAATACTTCGCGAACTTCGGATCAATCTGCTCATAAAGGTCCGCTTTGAAATTTCCATACTGTGACAGCGATTTCTCAGGTTCATTCCACAGCCAGAAATACCAGCCGTTGAGATTGGTGCCGAACTCCTGACCGGTCTTGCTGGTAAGCAACTCAATAGTTTTTCGCCAGGTATATTCACTTAGTGGAACACTCATGATTTCCAGTAGCTGGGGGATAAATTCTGCTTTCCAATAGGCCTCTAAAATAAGAAAGGAGCGGTCAACTGCCCCCTGATCTGAGGTGTTAATAAGCAGCGAAAAAGCATCGTTTACGACATCACGAATAATGGTTGTTTCCCGTTCCGACTGCTCAGTCTGAGAGCTATAGACGTGAACGTCTCCGAAGCAGAAAACCATTACGACCGTAACAAAAATCAGTTTCCATTTCTTACCGTACTCCTCTACCTGCCTCCGAAACAAAGGCATTGGCAAACGGTTATTTGCAGTTTCAAGTGGCACTGGTGATGCTCTCATTGTTTTGCTTCTCCGCAGAAATAGGTGTTTGTCACATTATGGAGTAGAATATAACAACGAAAAACAACTACATGTGTCGGAAAACCCGGATTATAGTAGATACTGTTCAAAGCTTCAGACGATCATCACGATTCATTTCAAAAGGAGGGATAACATGTCCTATTCTGCATCAACAAAACGTTACGATTCTATGCCCTATGACTATTGCGGCCATAGCGGTTTAAAGCTGCCGAAAATCTCCTTTGGACTCTGGCACAACTTTGGTCGCGATTTCAACGAACAGATTTCCCGCGATGTGTGTCGTAAGGCTTTCGATCTCGGAATCACTCATTTTGATTTAGCCAACAATTACGGTCCGCCACCGGGGGCGGCAGAGACTTTTTTCGGGCGAATTTTAAAGGATGACTTCGCCCCCTACCGGGATGAGATGGTTATCTCAACCAAAGCAGGCTACCTCATGTGGCCAGGCCCATATGGCGACTGGGGAAGCCGCAAGTATCTCATTTCCAGTCTGGACCAGAGTCTGAAAAGAATGGGGCTGGATTATGTCGATATCTTTTACTCGCATCGTTTTGATCCCAACACTCCTTTGGAAGAGACCATGGGTGCGCTTGATACCATCGTTCGGCAAGGAAAAGCCCTCTATGTCGGGCTGTCATCGTATAATTCCAAGAGAACGAAAGAGGCCGTCGCCATCCTCAACGATATGGGTACTCCCTGTCTAATTCATCAACCTAGCTATTCTATGCTGAACCGGTGGATCGAGACCGATGGCCTACTTGATACTCTTGAAGAACTGGGTGTCGGAACCATCACCTTTTCACCGCTGGCCCAAGGCCTCTTGACCAACAAATATTTAGACAGTGTTCCTGCCGGAAGTCGTGCGACCCAGGGAAAAACAATACGGGAAGGCCATCTCTCCGAAGAGAACTTGCGTCGTATCAAAGGATTGAACGAGATCGCCACGAAGCGCGGGCAGTCTCTGGCGCAGATGGCAATTGCCTGGGTCCTGCGGGCTGGAAGAGTTACCACGGCTTTGATCGGGGCCAGCAGTGTTTCCCAACTTGAAGACAGCTATGGCGCGCTTCAAAATCTCGCCTTCAGCACTGAAGAACTTAAAGAAATTGATGTGTATGCACAGGAAGGCGGCATCAATCTTTGGGCCCGTTCTTCCAGCAGCTGAAAACCAAAAAATCCGCATTATAAAGAAGTGAAGGAAGCTTAAACGATAGTATTTCAGGAGGAGGGATGATGGTAAATTTTGTCAATGATTATTGGCGAATGCGCCTGGAAACACTTGGCGATCGATTGGAAAAAAACAATTTCCAGGTAGCGATCGTGCCATCTGCAATTGAAGCGGCAAACTACATATTGGTTAAGCTGGTGCCGGAGCTGATGCCCAACTCTGTAGCCTATGGCGGATCCATGACATTAGCCTCTACAGGGATATTAGACAAATTGGCTGCGCTGGAAGGTATTGAGCTGATTCCACTCAAGCCTTCCGGGATTTCTCATGAAGAACAGATGAAGCTGAAGCGACGGAGTCTATTGGTCGATCTATACCTTACCGGTACTAATGCAGTGACGGAAGATGGTCGTCTGGTAAATCTGGACAGAATCGGCAACCGTGTCGCGGCATTAACTTTTGGCCCCAAAAGAGTGCTGGTGGTCGTTGGTAGAAATAAAATCGTCCCAGATCTGGATTCGGCGATGCACAGAATAAAGGATTATGCGGCCCCCGCCAACGCCATGCGACTCAATTGTAAAACCCCCTGCGTAAAAACTGCAGAATGTGCTGACTGCAATAGCCCAGGAAGGATTTGCAATACCTGGACCATTACCGAAAAGTCATTTCCCAAAGGCAGAGTTACCGTGATACTCGTAAACGATGAACTTGGCCTCTGAAATATATTCTGCAGCTCCGAGTTGTGGTTAAGATCGACCCGGAAATTGAGCTGGCCTGCGTGCGCTTACCAAATGATATAAAGGACAAATAGGAGGAATCAGATGAAATCCCCCAAATATGAAGCTGGAATGGCCTCCCGAAGACAAGTTCTCGGTGACGAGTATGTGGATAAAGCGCTTGCATCTGCTACCACATTCACTCAACCTCTGCAAGATATGGTCACTGAGAACTGTTGGGGTCAAATTTGGGCACAAGGCATACTACCGGACAAAACGAGGAGCCTGGTAACGATCGCCACCCTTGCCGCATTAAAAGCATCAACAGAGTTGAAGGCCCATGTTCGCGGAGCATTGCGAAACGGGTGTACAATAGAAGAAATACGGGATGTGCTGCTTCAATCAACTGTATATTGCGGGGTTCCTGCAGGTATTGAAGCATTCCGGGCTGCCCGGGAGGTCATTGA
>JBPCUV010000436.1:0-3183 GCA_051010975.1 Desulfocapsaceae bacterium | reverse complement strand
GCGTCATGTTTACGCTAGTCTGGGTGGTATCAAGCACCTCTACCATCTGCGGTAGTGCCGGAAGGTAGAGTACTGTGGAGAGAGGAGGAAAAGCACTGATCAAAGCAAGAAAGCCTAACGCTCCTTTTCTCCTCGGCATGTTCTGATTAGTAATCAACTTAATTTCCATTTATATTTGAGACACCAAAAGACCGGCAATCAACCTATTCCAATCTTACGATAAGTCAATCCCACAACGTATAACTGTTTTAAGGCATATCGAGTCTATTACCAACACGCCTTCCATAAAATCAGTTCTTTGAAATGAAATGAGTGGGCAAATCTGAGAAGGTCGCGAAGGTGGAGTGTAAGATGACTGTCTCAGACAGGACTGCTTAATCTGGAATCATACCTAATTATCTCTACGCACTCAGAGACTCGCTCCAGTGAGGGTAATCTTGATAATGATCTATTCACTGACCATGTGTGTTCCGTTTCGCTTTATATGGCTTTTTAATACCGTGTGCAGTCACCAGGGATTGAGCCATGAAGCCGGCTTCTCACCTGAAAAAACGCGATATACCTCATTTGCAGCCTTGGCCTGAAGTTCCCCGAGAGATCGATCCGAATACCAAGCCGTATGATCGGAGACAACAACATTGTCTAGCTTAAACAGTGGATTGTCAGTGGCCGGCGGCTCATCTTCAAAGACATCAATTCCGGCACCCTTGATGGTACCTTCTTTCAGCGCCTGCACAAGGGCCTGTTCATCGATAAGTGCTCCTCGACCGGTATTTATTACAATGGTCCTTGGGCTCATCATCCCAAATTCATCACCACTAAGAATATGTCTGGTATGCTCAGTCAGCGGTGCATGCAGGGAGATTACATCAGAATTTCTGCACACTTCTTCGATAGTTGCCTTGGTTCCACCGAATTCGCTGAGTTCCTCATAGGAGAGACGAGGATGGTATATCCATATATCCTTAAATCCAAATGGGCGCATCTTTTCCAGGAAAGCCCGACCGATGGAACCGAATCCGATTATTCCGAGCCCTTTGCCACGAAACGAGTAGATTGGTTCCGCTTCGCCTATTCCCCATTCACCATTTCTCACAGCTCTGTCCCTTTTGACTATCAACCTAGCCACAGCAAGCACCATCGCCACAGCGTGACAACTTACTTCGTGAACAGCACCATATTGAGGAACGTTGGCAACGAAGATCCTTCTGGCTTTTGCTGCCTCAAGATCAATATTGTCAACACCAACACCATACCGAACGATCACTCGACAGTGCTCCATTTGCTCGATCAGCTTCTTGTCTACCACTGCCTCACGAACTAACACCGCTTCAGCATCTTTCAGCATGGCCACTTTCTCATCATAGCCGGCATCTTTTCGTACTATGAGAATTTCGGACACATACTCTTTAAGGATGTCATGTTCGATTGTATAGCTGGCGTACCCGGGCTCAACGACAACGACCTTTAACATCTTCTGATCATGCATTATTTTCCCTGAACAGAGCTGTTTAGTACAGGATCCATTGGTGATGTTGATCAATGATCTGATACATTATTTTAGAAAAGACGACTGTTAGTTTGCGATTTCCGGGTTCACACAATTACGGGTTTTTCGATTTATTAAAGCTCCCAGGAGATTGTTGAGTGCACATTCTGCCATGGCGTACCGAGTTTCATGGGTGGCCGAACCGATATGCGGCAGAGTCACCACGTTGGGCAGGTTAAGAAGCGGTGAGTCAGGTGGCAGCGGTTCCTGCTCATAAACGTCGAGACCCGCCCCGCCTATTTTTCCTTTCTGAAGCGCTTCCACCAGCGCCTGTTCATCGACCACCGGGCCACGTCCTCCATTGATCAGAAAGGCATCCGGCTTCATTTTGTCGAATTCAGCAGAGCCCATCAATTTTCGTGTCTGATCGGACAGTGGTAAAACCAGACAGACGAAATCAGACTCGACCAAAAGCTCATCAAAGCTGCAGTGCCTGGCATTAAACGATTTTTCCGCCTCCTGGTTGACCTTTCTGTTGTGGTAGAGAATCTCCATGTTAAAACCATTGTAAGCCCTTCTGGCGACGGCTGAGCCGATACGCCCCAATCCGACTATCCCCAGCTTTTTACCGTGAACATCTGAGCCAAAGTATTCCGATCCGACCATTTGAGTCCATCCACCACTTTTGACCATACTGTGAAGTTCAGCCGCACGACGAGCCGCACAAAGTATAAGCGTAAAAATCATATCAGCCGTCGTCTCGGTCAAAACATCCGGAGTATGCATCAGCATAATTTTACGCTTTGTCATCTCGGCAACATCAAAATGGTCGTAGCCAACGGAGATGGTGGAGGCGACCCTCAGCTTCGGTACCAGGTCCAGGAATTGCGCGCCAACATCCTGGCCAACGCCGATCAATCCTTCAGCTTCTGCCAAAACCGTCCTATACTCATCTCCCCTCATCAGGTCCAGAGAATCAACCTTGGTCACGTCACACTTCTCCAACAGACGCTGCTCTAAGTCATCGGGTAAATCATCATATTGAATCACTTTAAATGACATATCTCTTCTCCATTCAAATATCTTAATAAGACAAAGGATGAACAATAAAGCTCTTAAAGTGAAGCAGGTTCTCGTTCATCAACCTTGGCCAATACTATAAGGTACCATTGAAGCACCTGGCTGCTTTTTGGGGGCCTTATGCCGATTCTCTACCCTAACCCACAAGCATCGCGGGCCGTTGCCAGGGCCTCCGGGGCAGTAGCGTTAAAATGATCAGTATAGGCCTCTATGCTTATTCTGCTGTCATATCCAGCTTTCTGAAGGTTGGAGATGAATTTTCGATAATCGACACCGTCAAAAGTTTGGGGATAGGCACGCCCTGACGGATTGGCCAGATGTATATGCTGTAGAAAATCCCTGGCCTTATCAATGATAGAATGATCTTCCTTTTCCATCTCCAAATGATAAAAATCGATGAGCAGTTTGACGTGAGGACGGTCTACTTCCTGTGCCAATCTCAGTCCCTCATGTGCAGTTACGACGATATTGCTTTCCACTCTGCACAGAGGTTCGATGGCAATATTCAGATCCCGTTCACCGATAATATCATCGGCCAGCAACAACGTCTCAACAATTTGTCCCCAGGCTTTTTCTTTGGAAAATCCCGGCGGCACATTTTTCGCCCCTGAACT
>JBPCUV010000435.1:0-3196 GCA_051010975.1 Desulfocapsaceae bacterium | reverse complement strand
ACTGCATAACTGAAATTGAAGTATTCCAGCACCTGCTCAACGAACTCGATACCCTGCAGATGGGGATACTCTTGGGCAAAATCTACGAATGCCTGTTCGTGGAGTAAGCGTTTAAGGAAGCGTTTGACGAGCGAGGCGGTAATCTTCCGCTCATTGAGCGCCGGATAGTGCTCGGCTATGACCTGTTCGATACTGAACATCTCTTCTACAGCTTGCCCTGGTGTGAAGGATTATCCGGGATCGATCTGCTGATTTCGATGAAAGGGCTGTCTGAAGTTCATCGTCTGCCAGCACGCTAAGAGCCGAGATCACTCTGACGGATCTGGATTAGTATAATATTAAAATAAGGATAAGGAACGGTTACGCAAGATTGATGGTTTGACTAGACTGAAGAACAAAGTGTGAAAATTAGTCAGGCGGTGGGTTGTGAAGGCTGCTGTCCTTCGACATTTTTTATCGTACTTCTGAAAATCATTATAGAAATGAAAGGAAAATTAATTCAACCACCCATCATATTGGGCAACACGGTAACGATCTGTGGGAAAATGGTAATCAGCACCAAGGCCACCATGATCAGCAGGAAAAAGGGGATCGCAGCAGCCGCAACCCTAAGAATATTCATGCCGGTCTGCCCCTGGATCACAAAGAGATTAAAACCCACGGGCGGGGTGATCTGGGCCATCTCCACCACCAGGACGATAAAAATGCCGAACCAGAGTGGATCGATTCCCGCTTGATCGACCATAGGCATGATCACCGAAGTGGTCAGGACGACTACAGATATACCGTCTAGAAAACAGCCGAGGACGATGAAAAATATGGTCAGGGCGCCGAGCAGAGCGTAGGGGGAGAGTCCCAATGTGCCGATCCAAACAGCCAGTAACCTGGGAATGCCTGTAAATCCCATGGCTACCGTGAGAAAGGCTGCCCCTGCCAGGATGAAAGCGATCATGCAGGAGGTTTTGGTTGCACCCATCAGACCATCGAGAAATGTCTGTTTGTTGAGGGTACCGCTCAGTTTTGAGAGCAGCAGGGAGAGCAGCACACCGACGGCGGCTGCGTCAGTGGGTGAGGCGATCCCGGCGTAGATGGAGCCGATGACACCGATAATGAGCAGTACAATCGGTATCAAGCGCCGCGACCGCTTCAGTTTCTCTTTCAGGGAAAGCGTTTCAGCCTCATCGGGAATGGTCTCCTTGTGGAAAATGGACCAGACAGCCACATAACCGACGAACAGAGCAACGAGCAGCAGTCCGGGCAGGATGCCGGCAATAAATAGTCGGGCAATGGACTGTTCGGTGGCAACGCCGTAAACGATCAGAATGATCGAGGGCGGAATCAGAAGCCCAAGGGTGGCTGAGCCGGCCAGGGTGCCGATACTCATCTTCTGTGGATATTTTCGACGCTCCAGCTCAGGGATCGACATTTTACCAATCGTTGCCGCAGTAGCGGCAGAGGATCCGGAAACGGCAGCGAAGATGGCGCAGCCAAAGATGTTGACATGCAGCAGCCGGCCCGGCAGCCTGGTGAGCCACGGCGATAGTCCGGTAAACATGTCTTCGGCCAGTTTCGAACGGAAAAGTATTTCCCCCATCCAGATAAACAGCGGTAGAGCCGCCAGTGCCCAGCTGTTGCTCGCCCCCCAGATGGTAGTGGCCATGACATTGCCAAGCGGCGCGTTTGAAAAGAAAAAGATACCTGCCATACCCACCGCCAGCAATGAAAACGCGACCCAGAGACCTCCGGCCAGCAGGGCCAGCAGGAAAACGAGAAGCAGAGAGGTCATTGCCAGTTCACTCACCGGATGCCTCCACTTCGTTTGTTGCGTAAGATGGGGTTTTTCCGGTGATCAGTCCGACGAACTCATCAATCAGAGCGATGGATAGAATTATCAGCCCGACAAGCATAGCCGTCTGTGGAATCCACAGTGGAACGGCAATCATCCCCGGTGACAGATCGTGAAACTGGTAGGATTCCCAGACAAGAAACGCCGCGTAGTAGGAAAAATAAACAGAGATCGCAGCGGCAACGGCAACACACCAGAATTCGAGTAGTCCGGCGATGCGGTCGGGCAGGTGCGAGATGAACAGGGTAACCCGGATATGAGCGCCCTGCCTGAGGGTGTGGGCGAGGGCCAGAAACGATGCCGCAGCCAGGAAAAAGCCGGTGAAATCGGCATAGGACGGGATCGTCAAACCGATGGCCGTACCGGTCAGTATGCCTGCTATACGATCGATCAGGTTCAGGCAAACCTGGGCGACGACCAGCATGCAGATTGCGGCGATAAAAAAGGCGGCGAGCCACCCGCTTGCCAGATAGAGACCGTCGAGGAATTTTCTCATCTATAATAGTGTGTTAACAAAATAGCGTGGAGTATGGATGAGTGCGATAAACGGATGCAGGGACAGAAAAACGGTTCTGTCCCTGCATAAATAAGACTATTTGTAGGCTTGCAGAAGTGCTTCACCTTCTTTGCCGGCGGCCTTCTGCCAGTCTGCGAGCATGATTTCGGCTACACCCTGCAACCCGTCCATCAGTTTCTGGCTGGGCGTGACGATATTCATGCCGTTTTCTTTCAGGATGGCAATTTTGGCGGCGGTTTCTTTCTTGCTCATTTCCCAACCGCGCGCTTCAGCCTTTTTCGCAGCTTCAAGTACCGCAGCCTGTAAATCCGCGTCAAGCTTCTGGAAGGCGGCCTTGTTCACGACAACAATATTTTTTGGTACCCAGGCCTGGATATCGGTGAAGTATTCGACGAAATCCCAGGCCTTGGAGTTGGCGCCGGTGGACGGAGAGGTGAGCATTGCTTCAACGCGGCCGGTGGCAAATGCCTGAGGAATGTCCGGAACTTCAATCTGGGTAGGGGCTGCGCCGACGGTTTTGGCGAATTTCTCAAGCGTTGGATTATTCGTTCTGAACTTAAGTCCTTTCAGATCATCGACACTGTTTATCTCTTTTTTAGTGTAAAGACTCTGGGGGGGCCATGGAACGGAAAACAGCGGCATCAGTTTCTGGCGTTCGAGCAGCGGGGTGATAACCGGCTTCTGTGCATCCCACAATTTCATCGCATCATCATAGTTGGTGGCCAGAAACGGCTGGGAGTCCGCACCGAATGCAGGGTTTTCATTTGACAGTAGCGACAGAAAAAATTCACCTATCGGTACCTGTCCGCCGCGAACGGCGCCTTTGATTTCCT
>JBPCUV010000434.1:0-5626 GCA_051010975.1 Desulfocapsaceae bacterium | reverse complement strand
GAAGTACTTGAGCAGCGGCGGCAGGAGTTTGAACGGCGACGTGATTTTCTGCTGCCGGCTCTACAGGAGATCGGCTTCGAGGTGCCGGTGATGCCGCAGGGAGCGTTCTATCTCTATGCCAACAGTTGCAGGCTGACCGACGACAGTTTCAGTTTTGCCTATGACCTGCTGGAAGCCACCGGTGTCGCCATTACGCCTGGAAAAGATTTTGGCAGCCATAGACCGGAGCAGCATGTTCGCTTTGCCTACACCAATAGTATCGAAAATATGGCTGAGGGGGTCCGGCGTATCAAGGAGTTTCTAGCCGGATAAGCCCAATTGGCTCACCATTATCCCTATCAATTTAGCAAAAGTGATTAGGGTCATTGGGACTTAGTCCCAAATTCAACTATACACGTGAGAGGTTCGAAGGATTGTCATGAATAATGCTCAGATACTTGCCAAAAGTTTCGTTGATCTTGGAGTAAAAAAGGTATTCGGTTTTTCGGGTGCCACCATCTTGCCGGTATTTCATGCCATCGAAGAATCGGGAATAGAAATTGTGGTCAACGCCAACGAGCAGTCCTGCGCCTTTGGGGCCGGGGGATATTCACGTTCCAGCAACGATGTAGGAGTTGCGGTGGTCACCTCGGGACCGGCCATTACCAATACTCTGAGCGCGGTGGCCGATGCCAATGCCGATTCGATCCCGTTGCTGGTCTTCGCCGGGCAGGTCTCCCAGGGCCAGATGGGAACCGACGTCTTCCAGACCATCGATGTCGTCTCAGTTTTCAAAGACGCTGCCAAAAAAGTGATCCTGGTAACCGAGCATCAGAATGTAGAGGAAATTGTCAAAGACGCCTATTTCTTGGCCAAATCGGGAAAACCGGGCCCGGTGGTTATCGATTTCCCGTTGGATATTCAAAAAAATGAAGGCCAATACAAGGCTATTGCAGTCGAGAGATTCCGCCATAAATATGACGAAGAGCGGCATTTGGGCGAAAATCAGTGTAAGCAGTTTTTTGATCTGCTGCAGAAGGCTAAACGGCCGCTGCTCTATATCGGCGGTGGCCTTAATACAACACCGGCAAGTGAGCGTATAAGGGAGTTTAACCGGCGCTACAAAGTACCCTCCATCTGGAGTCTGATGGGTAAGGGGATTCTCAATGAGAAGGCCGATTGGGCCCTCGGCATGCTCGGCATGTTCGGGGTACCGGCAGCGAATATGGCCATTCAGGAGACCGATCTGTTCGTGGCCTTCGGAATTCGCTGGGACGACCGGGTACAGCAAAAGGTCGGTGAGTCCGGCCTGGAAGCCGAAATCGCCTATTTCGACATAAATCCTGAAAAAGTCCAGGAGGTAAGGTTTTCCAGGGGGCCGAAATTTTCATTCATTGGAAAGGCTGAAACTGCGCTTGACGATCTGCTCAATTATGCGAAGAAGTACGATATCAAACTTGATATCGGGCCCTGGCAGGAATATGCATTCAAACTCAAAGAAGATCATCCACTTAATTTTGACCGGAAAACCCCGGCTGTTCAGCAGGCTGAGGTCATGGAGTTACTCTCCGGCATGCTTACCGAGAATACCAAGGTGACCACCGGCGTCGGCAACCATCAGATGTTTGCCGCCCAGTACCTAATTTCCTTGAAGCCCAAAACATTTTTAACCTCGGGCGGCTACGGCACCATGGGATTTGCACTGCCGACTGCCATTGGGGCTCATTACGCTAATCCCGACGACACCATTATCGCCATCGACGGAGATGGCAGTCTGCTGATGAATCTGGGGGAACTTTTCACAGTTGGCAAATATCAGCTTCCGGTGAAAATTTTACTGCTCAACAATCACGGTGACTGCATGGTCAGAAATATTCAGGACCTCCTTTACGGCGGCGCCCATGTGGGCACCAAGAAGATCACCGATATCAGTTTCGCCAAGGTGGCGCGGGAGATGGGCTTTGCCTTCAGCCGAAGAGTGGACAACCGTGCCGAACTGAAGCAGGGGCTGGAGGATTTCATCGAGGCAGACGGGGCTTCGTTTCTCGAGGTGGTTACCGACGTCGATGAAATGCTCTATCCACGAATACCATCGGGACTGGGGTATAAGGACATGATTCTCGGTCCCCATATGGAGTAGGCAGTTGTCCGCTTGATCAGCGGATACACCTGATCTGGCGCACCGGAAGATCTCACCCTAAGTGAGACCGACGAAAGGAGGTCTGGTCGCAGAGGTGACAGGACCTTGCGCACCGTTATCTGGATGGTTATCAGTTAACCACCATGCAACAAAGTTGCATGGTGGTTTTTGACAACTGTTCAAGGAGCCAATTTAATATGAAAAGAAACTTTTGGTTTGCTATACTGATCGCTTTATTCGTCTATGGCAGTGGCCTGCCGTCTCGGGCCAAGGCCTCATCTACCGTATTTGTATCGATCATTCCGCAGAAATATTTTGTGCAACAGATTAGCGGTGATCTGCTCAACGTCGAGGTCATGGTTCCCCCCGGGGCGAGCCCCCACACGTACGAGCCGAAACCGTCGCAGATGAGAAAATTGGCGGAAGCACGTGCCTATTTCACTATTGGTATAGCCCTTGAGGAAGCCTGGCTGTCCAGAATAAGTAAGATCAACCCTGACATGAAGGTGGTTCATACAGAGGCGGGGATCGACAGGATGGCGATGGGGGACGACCACCACCATGATGAGCACCAAGACGACCACCACCATGATGGTGAACATCGTGAAGACAACCACCATGAAGATGAGCACCAGGACGACGACCATGGGACTCACCAGGAAGAAGAGACCGGGCTGGACCCTCATGTCTGGCTGTCGCCGGCACTGGTTAAGTCTCAGGTGGAGACCATCAGGAGCAATCTGGCCACCCTGGATCCGCAGCATGCCGAAGCCTACCAGGACAACGCCCAACGTTTTACTAAACGGATTGATGAGCTTGATACGCAGCTGCGGAACATTCTAGCAGGTAAGGAAGGCATGAAATTCATGGTCTTTCATCCCAGCTGGGGCTACTTTGCCCGCGATTACGGTCTCGAGCAGGTGGCGGTGGAAATTGAGGGCAAAAGCCCAAAACCGGCACACCTGAGGGACCTGATCGAACTTGCCCGCGAGGAAGAGATTTCGGTGATCTTTGCCCAACCTCAATTCTCCAGCAAAAGTGCTGAAGTAATCGCCAGAGAAATCGGAGCACAGGTGGTGCTGATTGATCCGTTGGGCGAGCAATGGTTTGACAATATGAGGATGGTGGCCGACAAGATGGCCGCTGCTTTGCGCTAATCAGGTCAGCTATGACAGACACAATTGTTGATATCACCGATCTCTGCTTCTCCTACAGCGGCAAAGAAGTTCTGCACAGTATAGATCTGGTTGTTGCCCAGGGTGATTTCATTGCCGTGGTGGGGCCCAATGGCGGGGGCAAGACCACTCTTCTCAAATTGATTATCGGGCTCTTGAAGCCGACCAGGGGTACGGTGCGACTGATTGGCAGGGAACCTGGGAAAAAGGGGTTGGAGATCGGCTATGTTCCACAGCAGATAGATCATAACTTGAGTTTTCCGGCAACAGCGCTCGATGTGGTAATCATGGGCAAACACGTTCCCGAAAACCGACTATCCTTCGGACGCTCCCGGCAGGACCGCAAAGATGGACTGGCAGTTCTGGAGAAGATGGGAATCGGTGAATTCGCCGGGCGCAAGATCAGCGATCTTTCAGGAGGGCAGCGTCAGCGAGTTCTTATCGCCAGGGCCCTGGTGACCGAACCGGAACTGCTGGTGCTCGATGAACCCACCGCCTCA
Organism: Desulfocapsaceae bacterium; assembly: GCA_051010975.1. GTDB lineage: Bacteria > Desulfobacterota > Desulfobulbia > Desulfobulbales > Desulfocapsaceae > JABDQA01. The sequence goes on along the minus strand of JBPCUV010000434.1, from coordinate 1,832 downwards.
ATCGATAGCCGGGGCCAGACGGACTTTTACCAGCTCCTGCAGGAGTTGAACAAGGAGCTGACCATTCTAATGGTAAGCCACGACCTGCTCTCCGTATCGACCTTCGCCAAATCGGTGGCCTGCGTGAACAAGCGTCTCCACTATCACCAAGCCTTTAAAACCTCGGGAGAACTGTTCGATGCAGTCTATGCCTGCTCGGTGTATGACTCCTGTCCCGTGACATTCCCAGTTCCCGATCCACGCGGGACGTCGGTGGCGGAAGAGGTGGGCAATGATTGAGGCACTGCAGTTCGAGTTCATGCGCAACGCCCTCATGGCCGGGCTGCTGGCCAGTGTCATCTGCGGCGTAATCGGTTCGCTGATCGTCATCAACCGTCTTGTATTTCTTTCTGGAGGTATTGCCCATAGCGCCTATGGCGGCATCGGTCTGGCTTTTTTCCTCGGATTGCCGTTCATGGCCGGGGCCTTTTTCTTCTCCTTTCTGTCGGCAATGATCATGGCCGCCGTATCCAGCCGTTCCAAGCAGCGGGCCGACACCATCATCGGTGTAATGTGGGCGGGCGGCATGGCGGTGGGAATTCTTCTCATCGACCTGACCCCAGGCTACAATGTCGACCTGATGAGTTACCTGTTTGGCTCAATTCTAAGCGTTCCCCGCTCTGATCTTTTGATAATGACCATAGCCGGAGGGGGAATTCTGCTGCTGGTGCTCTATTTTTTCAATGATCTGCTGGTAATGAGTTATGACGAGGAATTTGCCATGGTACGTGGCGTACCGGTGAAAAGGCTCTACTACATGCTGATTGGAATCGTGGCGATCACCGTGGTCATGATGGTGCAGGTGGTCGGCCTTATACTGGTAATTGCCCTGTTGACCATTCCTCCTTATATAGCTGAAAAATATACCAAATCTCTGGTTCAAATGATGGTTTTTTCATGCTGTCTCGGGATTGTCTTTACCTCCGGCGGCCTGTGGATATCATACCGCTTCGATTTGACTTCCGGAGCCGCGATTATCTTTCTTGCCGGCACAGGGTTCTTCCTTTCACTGCTGTTGGACAGGTTCATCGTTCTGAACAAGCGGCGGCTGATGCTCAAGTCGCACAGGGAAATGTCAGGGTAGGGGCGTCATGTGCATGAAATGTGATTATCGCGGTCTGCTGGAGTCGGCAGGGCTCGAAGCGACCGGCAACCGGATCAGGGTACTGGAGATCATCGGCAATAACCGTTTCCCCCTCACTGCAGCTGAAATTTTAAGTACGGTCGAACGCAGTCATTCAATCAACAGGGTTACCATCTACCGGATACTGGACCTACTGGTCGACTACAAATTGGTGGAGCGTCTGAGCGCCGGGGGCAGAGCTGCCCATTTCGGCCTGGCTCCAAACGAAAATCACGCTCCGCACCACCATTTCTACTGCACCCGCTGTGGCCGCATGGATTGTCTTAATCCAGGCAGTCTCAACCTCTCATCCGATAGCCTCAGACAGACCTTCCCAGGGCAAATTGAACGAATTGAAATACGGGTAGACGGCGTTTGCGGGAGCTGTCTCAAATCACCAGCCCACTGACACAACCCATGGCCGCTTAGGCCAGGTCCAACGGGTTGTCCAAATTGTAACGCTCGATCTTTCTACGCAGGGTGTCTTTGGAGATCCCCAACTCCCGGCAGGTCATCATTTTCTTCCACTTGTTGCGCTGCAGGGCTCCGAGTATCGCCTGCTTTTCGATCTCTTCAAGGCTGATCCCGCCGCTCTGCAGACTTTTATCAAAACTGTCTGCGGGCTCATCGAGGTGGAACGAATCGGGAAGATGATGCTCCTGAATCAGTC
>JBPCUV010000433.1:0-15118 GCA_051010975.1 Desulfocapsaceae bacterium | reverse complement strand
TTGGCACCGACGGCCAGTACTACCGCCACCCTGGCATTGGGTGATGCCCTGGCTGTGGTGTTGATGAACAGGAATGATTTCAAGGCGGCGGATTTTCGATCGAATCACCCGTCCGGCAGTCTTGGAGCACGTTTGCAGGTAAAAGTCGGAGAGGTAATGCTGACCGGAACCCAGGTACCACTGGTTGCCACTGAAGCGACTGTGGAGGAGGCCGTTACGGAACTGAATGCAAAGAGCCTTGGCGCGGTGATTGTGACTTTGGCCTCCCGGCAGGTTGAGGGTATCGTCACCGATGGAGATGTCAGACGCTATGTTGCCTCAAACCTGGAATTGAGCCGTACCCGGGTCGAAGAGGTGATGACCTCAGATCCGATCACCATTTTGGACGATATACAGGCAGTTGATGCCTTGAGTATCATGCAGCGTCACGAGGTAACCATACTGCCGGTGGTCGATACCGACCGCCGGTTGACAGGTATTCTCCACCTGCATGATCTTCTGGGTAAGGGTGAGTTTCGCTTCCTGCTGTAGCCTGAGGTTCACTGCTGAAGTCAGGATAGAAAAGTCGCTGGATAGGTAGTCTCAGCCAGCCCTATAAGGCGGGCAGGGCTGGTTACTGGCTGTCGCTGTAGAAGCGCCAGTCACCAGTGTTGAGATCATGGGTATACTTCATTACCAACTGCAGCGGTCGGCCGCGTCCCACTTCGACGCATTGCAGCCTGAACAGCAGAAGTGATCCCATCTTCTTTTCGAATACGACCGTTCTTTCAACCAGCGATTCCGGCGGCGATCCGGAATAGTGCTTGGTGAAAAGCTCTTCAAAATTATCTTCCAGATAGGCTATTTTTTCAGACATTAACTTGTCAGTTTCGGCCTGTGCTATGGACTGCACTGCCTCCAGCCGAATGGTTTCAAATTCTGTTTCGCCCTTGAATTCACTTGATGAAATAGTGTCTACAATTGTTCCGAGCTTGTTGACAGCCTCATCGAACTCTTGTTCTTTGAGGTGCCTGGCGGCATCCTGTTTATCTCGAATGACGGAGGCCTGCAGCATAATGCGGGCAAGTTTTTTTCTGTTCTCCTCTGTGTTTGCCTGCTTGAGAAGCTCCCGGTTGTCTTCAAGCAGGGTGATCGCCTTGTCGTAGCTGGCGATCGCTTCATCCCAACGGGATTGCCTGAAAGCTGATTTACCGCTTGAAATTATCGCATAGAGATCGCCCTTAACGACCAACTGTTTGAGTTCGTAAATTGACTCCTGGTCGGGATCGAAGGACTGGCTGGCTACCGTCAGCGCTTTTCTGTAGTGCTCAGCCGCCTTGTTCCATTTACCTTCACCAAAGGCAATGTCGCCTTTTTCTTTTTCGGTGGCCTGTTTTATTTTTCCCAGCTTGGTGGTAATCTCGTCAATGAGGCCGGCTTTGTCAGGAATACTCAATTTTTTGAGCTGCTCAAGTGCCCCGGTGAGTTCTTTGGTAGCCAGAACCCATTTTTTTCTATCAATATAGGATATGCCTGACTCGTAGATAATATTGAACCGGGCAATTTTGATATTCTCTGAAATCTGGAAGAGCTCCTGCCGGTCGATGGCTTTCTCCTCATCGGCGATCTGGAGGGCCTGTTCGTAATTGGAGACACTCTGCTGCCAGTTGGAAGTCCCGAAAAATTCGTCTCCCTTCTGCTTGAATTCCCTGAAAGAGACAATGTTCTGGACGACCTGTCTGGGGTAATACTGTCCATCGAGCGGAAGATTTCCTGCCAGTCCCTGCTTGAGTGGTTTTGAACGAAGTGTTTTCTCTACGTTCATGACCAGAGCATCCCGATCGGATCCCTTGAACAGCCGGATCTGCTTGGCCAGGCCAAGCGCTGACTCGCATTGCAGTTCAGCATCGCTGAACTGGTTCTTTTGCAGCGAAGCCTGGCATTCTTCGAAACGTTTCAGAGCCTGACTATAATTTGAGGAACTGAGATAGTAGTTAACCCCGGCAGCGCCGGCCACCAGTAAAACAATGATGGCGAGCGCGTAAGGGATGAGTCTTGATTTCCCCTCCGAGCTATCCTCAAAAAAGGTCCGTGTGGCTGATTCTTTCGACTCCGCTTCGGATTGGGGCGGGGGAGGCGGATGGAAAATCTCTTCTTCTTTTGGTTCGGGCTTGGCGACGGTCTCGACTACGGTCTCGACTTCAGGCTCAGCCACGGCTTCTTCACGAGATTCGAGCGTGGGGACAGTCCAGTCTCCAAGCAATTCCAGGGCCTGGCTCATTCTGCTTATGTCATCATGCAGTCCAGGATAGTCGGAGGTCACAGCCTCGATTTCCTTGAAATGCTTCAGCGCCTCGGCCGGCTCACCCTTGTGTTCGAGTTCCAGGGCTTTGGTGTAAAGGGATTGGGCCTTTTCCTGGGCCACCGCAGCCTGCTCCGCCAGTGTCTCTTTTCCTTCGAAGGTGGCAGAGGCCGGGAGCAGAGAAAGCTCCTTATCCAACCCGAAAAAGCGTTTCTGGTCGGCCAGTTCATTGAAATGGTCTATGTCGACATCATCTTCGTCCAGTTCACCAGCCACATCAGTTTTGAAACCGGGAGGCATCAGATCGTCATCAGGTGCAGTCTCGGTTTGCTCGGAAGCTTCGAAATCGAAATCGGATTCCTCGAAGATATCAGCCGCTGAACTTTCAGATGCATCGTTTTTGGTTTCCTCATCTTCATCGACAAAACTTAGGGCCGGGGCGATGTTATCGTCAGCTTCTGGGTCGAATGGTTCCAGCAGATCTTCTTCAAGCTCTTCGTTATCGTCGTCCAGCAGAGAGGTGAAATCTTCTTCTGAACCAGGACTCAGGGCAGGAGAAACGGAAGCTGGATCATCGAAGACAGGAATTTCAGGTTGATCGGTCTTACCGGAGTCAAAATTATCTGCATACCACTGGGCGGCCTCTTCATTGAAGGCGTTGGTGGTAGAGTAGAAAGCACCGGAAATCATCTCACCTAGGTGAGAGATAAGATCGACTATGGAGCGGTTCTTTTCCCAGAAATCGCCGATGCAGATAGCGGCCGGGTCAAAATCGGGATGAAAAATTGGACTTTTGGGTTTGCAACTCGGTGGGAAATGGGGGTAGCCAAAAGGTATGCTGACGGCAACGGTGTGACTGTCGGCTTTTTCTACAACTCCCTCATCACTCTTCTGCAACCCCTCAACATTATAGGTTACTTCATATTTGTCTGGAGGATTTCCATCTACCGGAACGACGGTGATACGGGGATCATCGGAAAAGGATTGGGTTATTTCCTGATGAATAGCTTCTAACTGTTCCGTCGCAATTGCCATAAACAAGTACCGATAGTATGAAGAGGAAGCGAAGAGGTAACCAATTCGATATTATAGCATTTTTCACGACAAGAAAAAGTTTTTTATAGATGTCATCAGGCGAGGTGGTGAAACGGTTTCAGTTCGAGAATCTGCTTGAATCTGTCGACGTGATATCTGGCTTGGAGCAGTTTATTTCTGAAGGCGATAAGTTCGACCCCCGCATTTTCAGCATGCTGTTGATCGATCACAGAATCGCCGATGAAAATTGTTTCTTCGGGGCCGCAGTTGAAGTAGGAAAAAATTTTTAAAAGTGCATCCGGAGCTGGTTTGGGATTCTCAACATCCATCGCTGTCACCACAAGTTTAAAATAATCGGTCAGACCGTAGGACTGTAGCAACTGTTTCATCGTCGTTGTCCGATTCGTTGAAATAGCGAGGTGGTAGTGATCTTTAACTATATCGAGAAATTCAATTAAATCAGGCTCCATGACCATATGGGATAAATATGGTGTGTAGCTTTGAGACAATCGATGATCGTGCACCGCTTCAAGATCAGTCGCTGGATGATCCCGGAAAATGTGGGATACCGAATCGGTGACATTATGGCTATGTACAAACTCTAGCTCCTGGTCATCCATGGGCGGGTGGTCAAAGGCACGCAAAAGATCGTTGTAATAGATCCGATTGGCTTCCCTGGAATCGAACAGGACCCCGTCACAGTCGAAAACGATAAGTTTAAGCATGGCAGTGTTTTCAGGGATGATTCCCATTGATAATTTATCAGAGTTCGAAAAACTGATGTTCTATGAATTGCAGACCGAATTCAAGCAGTATCTCGTCGTTTTCGTACGCAGCTTCTGGGATGGTAAGGGGTGGGTCAAGCCGTTTGTCGGCCAGCTGGGCCCGGAAGTTATCAAGATCATAGAGAGCTAATTTGTAGAGGCCGATGTCTGCCTCGGTCAGCTGTAGTCGATCTTTGATTTTGGGGTGCTGGGTGATGGCGGTGAACCTGTCGTTGATCCGGTTGAACGGTTCCAGTTCCTGGGATTTCATGAAGCTCTGCACCGTGTGCATGGTTTTTTCCTGAAATCCCTGGCAATGCGGTTCCTGCAAAAGGATAAACTGCTCGCGAACTCCGCTCTCTTCTCTTACCGTTCCTCGGCCGAGGGGATAGGTGCGGCAGGCCCCAGGCCGGTGTTGATAAATCGAACAGCCGTCATCGTTGACAAACACACAGCTGGCTTTACCGTCATCCACCATAGTCAGGTAAAAGCGTGGAAAAATCTCCTCGGGATCCAGTTCCTCGATGATATAGCGCTCGTGGAGAGCGGTCGAGCTAAGTCCTGTGGCATGACGCAGTCTGAGCACATCATAGGGGCTCAGGGCCAGTTCCAGCTCCCTGCAGCAATGAGTAAAGCAGCTCACCCGATCATGGCAGAGAAAGGAAAACATTTCCCCCGGGGTTATCCGAGAGACCTGCCCCGGGAATTGTTTACCACTCATAAACTGTCAGGCCTTTCACCGTTTCCAGAAGGTCAGCAGTGGACTGGCGATAAATATCGAAGAATAGGTACCTATCAGTACGCCAATCAGCAGGGCAAAAGAAAAATCATGAATCACCGAGCCGCCAAACAGGAACAGCGACAGTAACACCATGGCCGAGGTCAGCGAGGTGACGATCGTCCTGCCGAGGACCTGGTTGACGCTGTCGTTGATGACCTGAGGGGTGAGTCGGAATTTCTCCAGCTTCTTCATGTTCTCTCTGATTCGGTCGAAGACAACCACCGAGTCGTTGAGCGAATAACCGGCCAGGGTGAGCAGGGCGGTAACGATCAGCAGGGTGATCTCGATATTGAAGAGCCAGCAGATTCCCAGAACGACCATGACATCGTGAAAGGTTGCTGCCGCTGCCGCAAGCCCGAAGCTGATATCGAAACGAAAGGCGAGATAGATGATAACCCCGGCCAGCGAGATGAGAATGGCCTGGATCGCCTTGTTGCGCAGTACCGCACTGACGCTGGAGCCGATTTCAGACTGAGATTCGAGAACAAATCCCTTGTCGGCTAGTTCGCGGGCAAATAACTCATTGACCTGATCGCTGAGGTTGGCGACAACCGCTTCCGATTTTTTCACTTTGATGATCAACCGGTTTTCGTTCTCCACCTCCTGCAGGTTGATGCCTTCCATTCCATTGCCGGTAAACACGGCCCTGACTTCAGCCATCGAGAAGGGCTGCTCAGCTTTGTACTGCAGAAGCGAGCCCCCGGAAAAATCAACACCCAGATTGGCACTACCTCTGGCTATCTGGAAAAAAGCGATGAGACCGATGAGCACCATAACGCCGGAAATCGAGAAAGTGATGTTTCGCACCTTCATGAAGTCGATGTTGGCTTTTTTAATGAATTGCAGAAACTTGAGATCGGTGATAACCCGTTTGGCGGCGAGTACATCGAATATCAGCCTCGAGCAGAACAGGGCGGTGAAGAGGTTGAAAATGATACCGAGGCTCAGGGTGACGGCAAATCCCTTGATCGGGCCGGTCCCGAAGAGGAACAGAGCCATGGCGGTTATCAGGGTGGTTACCTGGGAGTCGACGATGGTCCACAGGGCCTTGCCGAAGCCGCCGTCAATACTCGACCGGACAGGCTTGCCGAGGGCATACTCCTCTCTCATCCGCTCGAAAATCAACACGTTGGCGTCAACCGCCATACCTATGGAGAGTACGATACCGGCGATACCGGGCAGGGTCAGCGTGGCGTTAAGTACCGCTAAGCCTGAGAACAGAAAGAGAATGTTCAGGGTCAGGGCAAAGTTGGCGATGACCCCGGAGAGCCGATAATAGATGATCATGAACCCCAATACCAGCAGGGCTCCGAAGATACCTGACATCAGCCCCTTCTGGATGGAGTCCTTGCCAAGAGTCGAGCCCACCGTCATATTCTGAATGACATCGACCGGTGCCGGCAGGGCGCCGACCCGCAGGACTATGGCCAGGTCCGAGGCATTTTCATGGGTAAAACTGCCGGAAATCTGGGCGGAGCCGCCCAGTATTCGTTCACGGATAACCGGTGCCGACTTGACCACTCCGTCCAGGACGATGGCCATCCGGCGGCCCACATTTTTTTCGGTAAGGGTGGCAAACACCTTTCCTCCGCGAGAGGTCAGATCAAGGCTCACGTAAGGCTCGTTGAAGGTTCCTCCGATTCTTACCTGGGCATTTTTCACCATGTCACCGGTCATCAGCACTTTGGTCTCAAGCAGGATTGGCCGGGAGCTCTCAATACCGGTCTGGTTGTCAACCAGCCGTTCGAAATAGATGGCAGTATTGGCCGGCAATGAACCCGCCAGAAGGCGGTTCAGCTCCCTCACTTCGTCTCGTTCCTGCCATTTGCCAGACCATTGGCCCGAGTCAACTGCGTTGGCAATCAACTGATCGATATTGGCTCCTTCACTCTCGGCCACAATTTTGAATTCGAGCTGGGCGGTATCGCCAAGGAGCTTCATTGCCCGCTCAGGGTCCTTGATGCCTGGCAGCTGGATAACGATCTCATCCGCTCCCTGACGGATGATTACCGGTTCGGCAACGCCGAACTGATCTATGCGGTTTCTGATGATTTCCAGGGACTGAGCCACCGCATTGTTCTTGATATAGTCTATTTTCTCCTGACTCAGCTGCAGTATGATTCGTGGAAAACTACCTTCTTTTGCATCCACCTGGACGTCAAGTTCTTCGTCAAATCCGTCCTCAATAAGTTCCTGAACTTTGTCCACTGCACTGACGTTGGGCAGGGTGAAAATAATGGTATCTTTTGAGCTGGACTTGGTCTGAACCGCAGTTACCGATTCTTCGGCAAGAGTGTCCTTCAGGTCGTTGGCAGCTAGTTCCAGCGTATTTTCTTCGGCTTTCTGGAGGTTGACCTGAAGTACCAGGTGCATCCCTCCCTGCAGATCGAGGCCGAGCCTCAACCCTTCGGGCGCCATGTATTTTTTCCACCATGACGGGGTGCCGGCATAGAATGATGGAACAACCGTGATGACGGCAAGCACGATAAGAAAAAACAGAAATACAAGTTTTAGTTTTAAAGCGGTATTCATAAATTTTTCCGGAAGGAATTATTAGTAACTATTTGCAGAGAAACCAAACCCGCGATTATACCGTAATGCCCGAATCTTGCAAGGTTTCAACGCATTTTGTTCGGATAAGTGTCGACTTTGCCAGCGGCTGCATAAATATATTGATCATAGTCACTCCCAGCGATCATCAGAGTGAGTTGATCTTAATGGCCATACAGGCAGCGCCAAAGCCGTTGTCGATGTTGACCACAGCCAGTCCCGGCGCACAGCTGTTAAGCATGCCGAGCAGAGCGGCAAACCCGCCGATACCGGCGCCATAGCCCACCGAAGTCGGTACACCGATCACCGGACAGCGAACCAATCCTCCGACCACGCTGGGCAGAGCTCCCTCCATACCGGCTACGACAATGATCACCGAGGCTTTCTGTAAAAGAGCATGGTGGGCAAGGAGCCGATGCAGCCCCGCAACCCCGGCATCATAGATGGTCTGGCATGGGTGCCCCAGGGTTTCGATAGTTACCCTGGCCTCTTCGGCTACGGCTAGATCCGAAGTGCCGGCGCAGATTACCACGATATCTCCAATGGTCTCAGTTTGTTCCACCGATGCGGCGCCATGCCGCAGGATTCGGGCCTGCCGGTGATAGGTGAATTGGGAGACCTGGCTCATCACCGCCGCTGCTTTGTCAGAATCCACCCGGGTAACGAGGACGGGCTCTTGTTGCTTGAGCATGGTGTTGGCAATGGCGATGATTTGTTCCGCGGTTTTTGATTCGCCGAAAATCACTTCGGGGAGTCCGGTGCGAAGTTCACGCTGGTGGTCGATACAAGCTTCGTCGAGCGATTCAGCCGGAAACCCTCCCAATTGCTGCAGTGCCCCGTCAACATCTATATCGCCTTTGCGGACGCGGTCGAGAAGTTCCTTGAGAGATTTACTGTTCATTTTCTACCATCTGAGTTAAACGAGAGAGGTTGGACTAGCCGGATTGTCTGTTCTGCCGGTGAATTGCTACCTTATCATGTGCATAAATCAAGGTAAAGGATTCCTGTCCTGTTTACCGGGGCAATTGATTCTGTTACACTGTGGCCGGGCCAAGGCACTCTTATACTTGGCCGGTATGACTGGGAGACGCTTTCCTGATCTAAGTTGAGGCTAAAGTCTAAGTTCAGGCTCGAAGATACCGTATTAAGCTAGAACAAGGAAACCACGTTAATGGAGAATTTTCCGGACTATATTAGGGACCTGATGAAGCCCGAACCTTATGGTCATCCGGCTGGAGAGGTGCAACTCATTCAGACTCATATATCCTACGTGCTGGTTGCCGGGGATTTTGTCTACAAATTCAAGAAACCGATGGATTTCGGCTTCCTCGACTTTTCTACTCTTAAAAAACGAGCCCACTACTGCCTACAGGAAATCACCCTGAACAGGCGCCTCTGCCCTGATATCTATCTCGAACGCGTTGCGGTTACCCATGAGTCCGGTGGTTATCTGCTTAATGGTGGTGGTGAAATTGTCGAGTACGGAGTAAAAATGCGCCGCCTGGAGGAAGATCGGATGATGGGCAGGGTCCTTGCTGCCGGTGCATTGACTACCACGCATCTAGATCTCATCGTCGAGACTCTGGTGCCATTTTATGAGTCAGCCGAGGTCAATGATGAGATCAGGTCCTATGGTCGAGCCGAGGCAGTAAACGTCAACGTGGTGGAGAATTTCGAACAGACCGAATCCTTCATCGACGGGCCGGCCTTAAGCAGGGAGCAATTCAATTCTATCAGAGCCTATTCCCTGGAGGTTTTAAAACAGGAAGACAGGTTCAACAAGCGAATTGATGACGAGAGGATCAGGGACTGCCACGGAGATTTGTACTCAGCCAATATTTGTCTCGAGGACGTGGTGTACATCTTTGACTGTATAGAATTCAACGATCGCTTTCGCTACAGCGATGTGGCCGGTGACATCGGTTTTCTGGCCATGGATCTCGATTTTCACGGCCTCGACGATCTGGCCGATTACTTCGTTGGCCTCTATGTTGAGCGATCCGGCGACCAGGGCCTGCTGGACCTGATTGCCTTTTACAAATGCTACCGGGCCTACGTGCGGGGCAAGATCAATCTGTTCACCGCTGCTGACCCTGGGGTCGATTCTGAAACCGCAACCGGATGTACCGAACAGGCAACACGCTATTTCGAGCTGGCAGATCAATATGCCCAGGCAGATAGATAGGTCGATGGTCGTTGTTTTTTTTGGTCTCACAGGTTCCGGCAAAAGCTATTTGGCCAAACGCTGGACGGCTAAGTGGGGATACCCTTATTTTAACAGTGACCAGGTGAGAAAGGAACTGGCCGGGGTGGCACCGGAGAGCAGGCACCACGTCCCTTTTAATGAGGGTCTATACAGCCCGGATATGACCCGGCGAACCTACGATGAGATGGCTCGCCGCGCAGCAGCCGCGCTCACCGACAATGAGGCGGGAGTGGCAATGGATGGCTCATACGGGGGTGAGAAACAGCGGCGGCAGGTGGTTGACGCCTTCAGCAGCGTGAGCGCCATATTCTTCATCTATTGTCATTGTCAGGAATCGGTTGTCAGAGCCCGATTTGGCCTGCGCGCCGCAGATTCCGGTGCGGTTTCGGACGGCAGATGGGAGATCTATGTCGGCCAGAAAGATAATTTTGCGATACCAAAACGCGTGGAAGGGGCTTCCCTGCTGGAACTGGATACCGATGAACATATCGGAGAACTGATCACCCGGGTTGATAATTTTATCAAGAGCAGCTAATAAAAACCACTTGGGATTACCCAATCCACAACCTTAACGGCTAAAAAGCAATGGTGAGCAGCGTGTACAGAAGGATTTACTTCATCGGATACCCAAAGGACATCAGTGACAAACCAATCATCTATCGGCTGATCAAGCAATATGACGTCGAAGTAAATATTCTGAGGGCCAACATTTTGCCTCAGCGGGAGGGAATTCTGATTATCGAGTTGGCCGGTGCCAAGTCGAACATCAAAGAAGGCCTTGAATATTTGAAGCAGCTTGGTGTCACCATAGAACGACTGGCAACGCGTATCCGGCGTGATGAAGAGCGTTGTTTCCAATGTGGGGCCTGTACGGGAGTCTGCCCGGTGGCCGCACTCTATATCAGGCGTGAGGATATGGCGGTGCTTTTCGATGCAGATAAGTGCACGGGGTGCAACCAGTGTGTATTGATATGTCCGGTTCGGGCGATGGAAATGTCGCTTGGTGATGAGTGGCTTGAGACCGATGCGGTGACCAATGCACCGCTATTTTCCTGAAATCGATGATGGTTTAAAACGTCCCTGGCGGCCATCTCCGACCTCTTGGGAATCAGTCCATGAAATTGATCCAATCCGGCAGCGAGAGGTTCTTGAACCAGTGCCCGATACCATATTTGGGCGGCGTACCTGCCTCAATCAAATCTAAAATTTCCCTGGCCTGGGGTGCGACGCTGGAATCGGGATGCATGGCGAGAATATAGTTGAGCCTCGTTTCAGCCTGGGCGTACTTTTCCGTGCGCAAATAAAACTCAACCACATTGAACTCGTGGTTGACCAGAAACTCAGTCGCTGCCTTGATGCGGGCTCGTGCTTCTTCGGTGTAGGGTGACCCTGGAAAGGCCCGGAGAAGCTCTTCAAAGGCCTGGATCGACTCAATCGCCCCGGTTATGTCTCGGTCGATCCGGTCAATTCGGTTGTAGCTGCACATCCCCTTCTGGTACATGACGTAGGAGATAGCCTCGTTGGTCGGGTGACGCTCTTCGAATTCTCTGTAGAGAACCAGCGCTTCTTCGTAGCGCTCCATGTAATAGCTGCTGTCCGCCGCTTTGAGCTCTGCCAGAGGAGCTTGCGGACTGAAAGGATAGCGGTCGAGAATCTCGTTGAAATATTCGATTGCCAGAAAATACTTGCCTATGTTGAATTCTTCCATTCCCTTGAGGATCAACTGTTCGGCCGGCAACGATACTTCAGCCTTCTCTCCGATTCGAAAGGTCTCTTTCATGGTGGTACAGCCGGAAGCAAAGACGAGCAGTGAGATAGCAACCAACGCAATGGCGTATCCGGGAAACCTTCTCGTGGAGCTGGTGTGAGCGCATTTTCGTTCAATCATGTGAGAGCCTGTCTCAATTTTCAGATCTGGTTTTCAGATAATGCTCTGCCGCGATAATCGAATTTGCCCCTTCACCGCAGGCGTTGACAATCTGGCGCATCAGCTTGCTTCTGATGTCGCCGGCTGCAAATACGCCGGGAACAGAGGTGAGGGTTTCACTGTCAGTCGGTATAAAACCCCATTCATCACCATCCAGCAGATCCAGGGGCAGCACTTCGTTGTTCGGGGTTATGCCAATGAGAATAAAGACTCCCTGGACTTCAAGGGTGGAGGTGTTGCCATCGTTATCGACGAGCTGAAGTCTTTCAACCTCCTTGTCACCTTCAATGGCGGTTACCCGGGAGTTCCATATATACTCTATCTTTTTGTTTGCAAAAGCGATTTCCTGCAAAACCTTGACTGCCCGTAGCTCGTCCCGCCGATGAATGATCGTCACCTTACTGGCGAATCTGGTCAGATAGTCAGCCTCTTCGACGGCCGTGTCGCCACCGCCGATAACCGCGACGTGCATGTTCCGGTAAAACGGGGCATCGCAGGTCCCGCAGTAGGATACGCCTTTGCCGGCCAATTCGGCTTCACCCGGAACTCCTATTTTGTTGGGGCTTGCTCCGGTGCAGATGATCAAGGCATCACAGGTTATGGAAGATCCATCACCGAAGACGATGCGTTTGGAATCAGGTTCGCTGAGATCGACGGAGGTTACCTCTTTGGTGAGGATGTTCACATCGAACTTTTGGGCATGGGCGGTCATTTTATCGATCAGGTCGAAACCGGAAATTCCTTCAGGAAAACCGGGATAATTATCGACCCAGTCGGTGGTCAGAACCTGCCCTCCCGGAGCGCCTTTTTCGATCAGCACATGATCAATTCGTGCCCGAGATGCATAGAGTCCAGCGCTGAGACCAGCCGGACCTCCTCCAAGGATGACCAGCTCAAAATGACTTTTTTCCATTGTCGTATCAAATGAGAAAAGTAGTGATAATTTAGATAACGGCTACAGGGCTTTGTTAATCAGGTCGACAAGCTGGGTTTTCCCGACCGCACCGGTAATTTGATCGACCACTTCGCCGCTTTTGAAGAGAATGAGAGTGGGAATAGCCCGGATTCCGAATTTACCTGGTGTCACGGGATTGTCATCGACATTCATCTTGGCAATCGAGAGCTTGCCTTCATATTCCTCAGCCAGTTCCTCGACCACGGGGCCGATTGCTTTACAGGGGCCGCACCAGGGAGCCCAGAAATCAACCAGGGTCGGCTGATCCGAACCAATGGCTGAATCAAATTCGGCATCATTTAACTGCAGGACTTTTTCGCTGGCCATTTTAATTCTCCTTAGGAAAAAATTAACATTATTTTCAGGTGGTTATTGCAGTCCTGACAGACGTGCATGGGCCAACCCAGTTTACCTTCTGACCGTCACGCTGACAAGAGAAAACTGGGCGGCAACTCGGGTAGATTCAATATGGTTTGTTACTTTGTGCATAAAACGGTAAAGATCAAGGGTGATCAGAGGTTTGACATTGAAAAGTCCACCATGATATAGTGACCCTTCCTGCGGTGACCAGGGGAACAGGCGTAAGCAATTTAAATAATTACAACTGTCTGGTAATTACCAGGGGCTGGCCCGGGTGTCTTCAGACAGTGATCGGAGTGGAAAATATGAACAAAGAACAGTCACAGAAGATGTTTAAGAAGGCCTGCCAGGTAATCCCTGGGGGAGTAAACAGTCCGGTGCGAGCCTTTCGGTCCGTAGGCTGCGATCCACTGTTCATCAGCAGTGCCCAAGGAGCTCGGGTAACGGATGTTGATGGTAATGAGTTCATCGATTTCGTCTGCTCGTGGGGGCCGATGATAGCTGGACACGCTCATCCGGATATTGTCACGGCGGTAGAGGAAACGGCAGCAAAAGGGACAAGTTTCGGTGCTCCCACACCAAATGAAATTACCCTTGCCGAGCTGGTG
This sequence comes from Desulfocapsaceae bacterium, assembly GCA_051010975.1. GTDB lineage: Bacteria > Desulfobacterota > Desulfobulbia > Desulfobulbales > Desulfocapsaceae > JABDQA01. The sequence continues at coordinate 1,651 of JBPCUV010000433.1, read as the reverse complement.
GTCGAGGCGGTCCCTTCAATTGAGAAAGTGAGGTTTGTAAACTCTGGAACCGAGGCCACCATGAGCGCCATTAGGCTTGCCCGGGGATTCACCGGCAAAAATGTCGTGGTCAAGTTCGATGGTTGTTATCATGGGCACGCCGATTCTTTCCTGGTCAAAGCCGGCTCGGGAGTTGCGACGCTGGGCATTCCCGGCAGCCCCGGGGTTCCTGAGGATATCGTCAAAAACACCATCTCCATTGGTTACAACGATGTTGAGATGCTCGAAAAAACATTGCTGGACGACTCTATAGATATAGCCTGTCTGATCATGGAGCCGGTGGCTGGAAACATGGGCTGTGTAGTTCCTGACCGTACTTTTCTCGAGCGGGTTCGATCGCTTACCCGGGAACGGGGTATAGTCTTGATTTTTGATGAGGTTATCACCGGGTTCCGGTTGTCATACGGAGGCGCCCAGGAATATTTCGGGGTGACACCCGATCTGACCTGTCTCGGCAAGATTATTGGCGGAGGAATGCCGGTGGGAGCGTATGGAGGGCGAGCAGAGATCATGGATCAGATCGCTCCTGACGGTCCGGTCTATCAGGCTGGAACTCTGTCGGGTAATCCCCTGGCCATGGCAGCCGGCGTCGCTACCCTGAAGATGCTGCAACAACCGGGTTTTTATGAAGCCCTCAACGAGAAGTCGACAGAGTGCGCCGGCCGGCTGAAAGAGATAGGTGAAAAATCAGGGATTGCGGTCCAGCTGAATCATGTGGGCTCACTGATGACCGCGTTTTTTACCGACCGGAAAGTGGTCGATTTCGATTCGGCAATGTCGGCCGACACTGATCGATACGGTGAACATTTCCGCAATATGCTGTCCCAGGGAATATATCTTGCGCCATCGCAGTTTGAGGTGGCATTCATCTCCTCCGCACATGGTCCGGAAGAGCTGAAAAAGCTGGAAAAAATGACTGAATGGTCATTCAAAAAAATAGCGGAAAAGTAAAAAATCCATTGACTTTGAGCAGGAGGCATGCTACCAAACGCTTTGGAATTCGAAGCGCGAATTTCAGTGTTTGGAAGAGGTGATAGAGATGTCCGATTTTAAGAAAGAAATGATGTTTCTTCTGGGACATTACGGGCATATCGGCATCACCTTTGTTGCTTCGATTTTTCTCGGTATGGGTGGCGGGATTCTACTCGACCAGAAAGTGTTCGATGGTCGTACGGCTCCCTGGTTCACTTTTATCGGGCTGGCATTCGGGATAGCAGCCGGTTTTAAGAGTCTGTTCGATATTCTCTGGAAAAGCAGCAAAGAACTGGAGAAGGACGAAAAAGACCCGGAAAAATAACGGTGGAAGAAAAGCTGTCTCTAAAAAGGATGCTGGTGCTGAGCTGGCTGTACCTGGCCATTCTGGTGCTGGGATCATGGGTGATAAGTTCATGGTCGTTTGCCTGGGGGGTTCTGGTCGGCGGGGTCCTCTCCATCGCAAGTTTTCTGGTCTCTTACCGGGATGTGATGAAGTTCTTCGAGGCCCTCGAGCTGCAGCAGGGAGAGCCCGCGAAGGCGGGTAAAAAGACGAAAAAGGGTTTGATTCTAAAGTTCTGGCTTCGGTTTTTTCTGATCGGGCTGGTATTGTTTTTCTTCATCAAGTATAGCAGTATCA
>JBPCUV010000432.1:0-2628 GCA_051010975.1 Desulfocapsaceae bacterium | reverse complement strand
CCGCATCTATTTCTCGCGACTCCTCGAATTCCCTTTCGATATTATCCAGGCAGACAATAAGATTCTTCATATACTCGCGGTGAGCCAGCTGAAATGACTCGACCATTTCTTTTTGCTTTTTCATATTTCTACCTCCAGGTAACTGTCCAGAGCAAGCTGCCGAACACCTTCGAGATGCTATGAAGATTTTGCCTTCATTCTGAGCAGCTCATAAGAATTCATCCTCAAGCGTTGCGTCCGTCTGTGGGCTGCTGTCCCCAATTCCAATGGGACCGGTAGATAGGCAAGGCCCCACACACCGGAAACATTCGACTACTACACTAAGCACACTTTGCACAACAGGCCATGGTGGTTACATTGTCTACAGGATTGGGACGTGCACGAACCGTTTCAATCCTGAAGGAACACAAGTAACCATTTATAATGAGGTGCTATCATGCAAGGAGATTATGGTTCAATGGTCTGGGTAAATGACGATTCAGGCAGAGAGTTTGTCTGCACCGCCGATCCGGAACATCTGGATGAACACAACTATGAGAACCTTACCAGTGAGGAACGGGAAACCTGTGTCGACGTAAATCAGATTGTCGGCACCGAAAGGTGGTAACAAACCACCTCCACACAACCAAATAAAAAAGGGCTGCCCCGGCGACCGGGACAGCCCTTTTCATCTTTCTACACCTGTAGAATTAACAGCCTTTGATTCCTCAGGATCCTGAAGATTTCAATTTTTTCGTCTTGCCGTCCTTGGCTGCCTTAGGGTCGTCTTTTACCTGTGGGCCGGCAATGGATTGACGGTCCACTTTGATCTGGATGTTATCGGCAATTTCCAGGGTCAGAACCGTATCGGTAATCCCGGTGATTTCCCCGTAAATGCCTCCTTTGGTGATAACTTTATTACCCTTGTTTAATTCATTCAGAAAAGCCTGGTGCTGCTTGGCCTGCTTCTGCTGAGGCCTGATCAGCAGAAAATAGAAGACAACAAAGATCAGAATGAGCGGAAGAAACGATGCAAATCCGCCCGCTCCCCCGGCCGCTGGTGCGGCTGCGTATGCTACTGAAGCCATGAAACTACCTCCACAATAATTAGTCGATTCGTGTACCCGGCGTTCAACCGAGCCACGGGTTACCTTAATTTCTGGGCCCTACCTTAATCATTCACCTTCGAGCCTGCCATAAAAATCGTTTCTAAACGAGGCGAAGCAATCCTCTTCAATTGCAGCCCTGATCTCCTTCATCAGGTTGACGTAATAGTACAGATTATGAATGGTATTAAGATGATAGGCGAGGATTTCCCGACTGACAAACAAATGTCGGAGATAGGCTCTCGAATAATTTCTACAGGTATAGCAGTCACACCTTTCATCAACCGGTGCCTGATCTTCCCTGTGACGCGAGTTTTTGATCACCACTTTTCCACTTGAGGTAAAGAGAGTACCGTTTCTCGCATTTCGGGTCGGCATCACACAGTCAAACATGTCGACACCTCGCCATACCCCCTCCACCAGATCTTCGGGGGTGCCGACCCCCATCAGGTAGACCGGCTGTTCATCTGGCAGGTGGGCAACGGTGGCTTCGGTCATATCATGCATCTGCTGTTTGGATTCTCCGACGCTGAGCCCGCCAATGGCATACCCGTCAAATCCGATTTCGATCATCATTTCAGCCGACTGTTGACGTAGTTCCGGGTACATGCCGCCCTGGGTAATACCAAACAACAACTGTTCCTTATTTCGATGAGCGTCCCGGCAGCGACGGGCCCAACGGCCAGTGAGTGCGGTGGACTCGACCGTCTGGTGCCGATCGGCCGGATAGGGGATACAGGTGTCAAGACACATCATTATATCAGACCCGAGAGACTCCTGGACTGCAATCGCGTCCTCCGGGCTAAGAAACTTCTTGGAGCCATCCAGATGCGACCTGAAGGTTGCCCCTTCCTCGGCAATGGTTGCTAACTCTTTGAGGCTGAAAATCTGGAACCCTCCGCTGTCCGTTAGAATTGGCCGGTCCCAGTTCATGAATCCGTGTAACCCGCCAAATCTCTCAATCAGCTCATGTCCAGGCCTGATAAACAGATGATAGGTGTTGCCGAGAATGATCTGAGCACCTATATCCTTGAGGTTTTCGACCGTCACTGCCTTAACGGTCGCCTGGGTGCCGACCGGCATGAAGACCGGAGTCTGGACAACGCCGTGTTTAGTTGCCACCTCACCCCTGCGGGCGTCGCATTGGCTGGATCTCTGGTGCTCAATAAATGTTGATTTGGACATTATGTTTGTTGTCTTTTGAGTTGATCAGTCAGCAACACAATAGGCGTTCTATATAATTTGTCATTATCTTTTGATTTCCTTGCATATTTCATGCATACTAAAAAAGGTGAATGTTTAAATTTTTATCATTATTTCAACCTGATCTGAGATCCATGCTGACAGATCCCAGGTCATTTTACCCGCTATGAAAACTATTCTGATCATCGAACCAGTTGTCTCAGAGCTTGAAAGCCAGATGAATTTCTGTCGTCGCAGCTCAGACAACCTCACGGTAGTTCCGGCCCGGGATTTTCAAAAAAGCCAGGTGATTCTGCAGGAGAGACAGATTGATCTCATCCTCTGTTCCACCAGTTTTCCC
>JBPCUV010000431.1:0-5358 GCA_051010975.1 Desulfocapsaceae bacterium | reverse complement strand
CAATGACAATTGCGCGGATATTCTCCTTTAGAAATGGTGTTGATGGTTTGAAAAAGTTAACATCATAACTCTTACTTTCTTCCATTTTTCTCCTCCTTTTTAATGACTGCGTTCCATGCTCCCGGTCAACTCGCGTTTTCCGGAAAACAGCCTGTTCCCCGAACAGCGTTTATGAAAAGATGTCCGGAAGACCAATGGGCGCTAATACTCCGTCCTTTCAGTCTGCCGGACAGGCTACGCAATAGAAAAATGTCAGACAACCCGCTGAGCTGTTCCACCCTAACTCCAACATCGTTGGAAAAGCCTCTGGACGGGTAATTATTAACCCATCCAGTAGCAACAGTTTAGAATAATAAATGATATTATTCATCACTTTTTTTTATCATGAGCGATTTTGTTACTTATTAGCAACAAAATTTATGTGCGAGCCCCCAAATAAACTCTTTCATTACAGATGTTTGCGGTAACGAGGGAGAAAGGGTAAAAAAAATCGCCTTCCAGATCTCTAAATGATGTATCTACAGCGTAGTATTCCGGCAAAATTATCATTCAGGTCCATCGACATCGGTGAAATAATTCAGCCTGCTGCCAGACACCAATAATGAGTTCTGAAAAGGTGAAAATGGAAAAAAAGTAGAAGTTCTTTAAGGTCTGCTGTCGAGATGGTGCTTAGTCCTGATATTTCATGGAAAAAACAACAACAAATATAATTATAAAGACAGTATCAGGGTTAAGCGGTCCTGCCGGTGAAATCCATGCTCATATTTTGCTGAATCCCCTCGATCCGCTTGAAGATCTCTTTGAGCATGGTCTGGTCGATCCGGGTGAGATGTTTGGGGTTGATGAAGTTGTCGGCTCGGCCACCTTCCTCAGCGATCGCGGTGATCTGGCGAATAAAGCGCAAGTTCATAAGGTACTGGTAAGACCGTACGATATCTTCGTATTCCTCTTTGGTTAATACTCGCTTATCACGGATTTTTTCGAGCCGTTCCAGCGTATTGGTCTCCCGTATCCCATGTTTGAGGGCATAGAGCCTGGCAAAATCAATAATCGGCATCATGGCCCGTTTGATATCGAAGGAATCCTTATGTTCACCCTTGGACTGGACCACTATGTTTCTGAAGAAACCCAGCGGAGGCTTGATATTTAAGGCATTCCCCGCCATATACTTAAAGAAGAATCCGGTCCATTTATCCAGGGAGGAGTAGAGGAAGTCGTTCAACTCGGTCGCCAGTTCCTTGGATCCCCAGCCCCACCTGAAGTCGAAAAAAATAGATGAATAAAGCAGAACTTCGGGTGTTTCGGCATCTATCCATCTGGTAAAATAATCTTTCCATACCGAGAGGGGCTGACACCAATCGGGGTTTTGGGCCATGTTGTTCCCATCACAGAAGTCGAAGCCGGCCTGATCCAGCCAGCCGCAGATGTCTGCAGCCAGGTCGAGAAAATATCTGCTGGCCAACTCTCTCTGATGATCATCTTCGGGGTCTTCATAGATAATCGCGTTGTCCTGGTCAGTCTTCAGCGTCTGTTCGTTGCGGCCTTCACTGCCCATGACGATAAAGGCAAAACGACATGGCGGCGGGCCGGCTTTCTCGACTGCAAAGCCGACGATCTTCTCCAAAACCGCATCAGCCACCTTGGTGATCAGGCTGGTCAGTATATCCGGTTGGGCTCCGTTCTTGATTGGTTCAAAGAGCAGGCCGGGAAGTCGGCTGTGAATGTTCTCAAGCTGCTCCGGTGATGAGGCGTGGATGATTTCCTGAATAAGAAAATAGGACGATCTACTCTGTTCAGTAATAATTCTTTTATAAGTTAGTATGCCGGAAATCTCGTCATTGTCGTTCGAGACAGGCAGGTGGGCGATTCCTTTCTGCACCATAAGGAGGTAAGCTTCAAAGAGTTGCGCATCCTCCGGCAGGGTGATGAGCGGTGTCGACATAATCTCCACTACGGTCGCATCCTTGCTGAAATCGGTGGCCACCACCCGCTTCCTTAAATCCTCATCGGTGATGATACCCTGAAAATCTCCCTGGTCGTTCTGGACCAGCAGATATCCGGTGTTCTCCTCGGTCATCTTGCCGGCGGCATCCCTGATACTCATTGCCGCGGGACAGCTCAAAAGCGTAGGGTTGTGAATCGAATAAATTCGCTGCTGAAAAAATGGCGATGTTCTCTCGGTGGGTTCCACCTGTCTGGAGATCATTTCCGCATATGATCTGTCCAGCATCTTCTTGCCAAAAGTATTGGTATAAAACTCCTTGAAATCCTCGAATTCGTCGCAAAGCTTGAGAAAGGTTGCGGCCGGCAGCGTATAAAAGGTCGTGTCCTCGGTTAATTTCATGGTCCTGACGGCCAGAGCACTGTTTAGCAGAATCGAGATACCGCCAAAGCAGTCTCCCTCGGACAATATGCGGCGCAGGGTCTTCTCGCCGTCTTTTTCGTAGTAGAGCTCAGCCGAACCTTCGGCGACAACCCAGAGCGAGGTTACTTTGGATTTCCCACGGATGAATTTAACTTCGTTTCTCTTAGCTTTTTCTTCTGAAAAATCCTGGCGCAGTTCATCTATCTTCTGCTTCGGCAGAAAAGAAAAAGGAGGTGTCTGGGCTATGGCGGTCAGGTCGATATTCACCATGTCGTCAGATACTTCATCAGTGATGCAGACCAGCTGCTGGTCTGCGTGAAAGATTGAAAAATCTCTTAGTGACTCTCTATAAAGATATATTTTTCATCAAGGGTCAACAAATCAGTGGACGTCGGCTCCGGAATCGCCATCGTTTTCAGTCCTCTTCCAGGGTGTGTCTGATTGCTCTGCTCACCACCGGCAGGGTCACCGGCTTTTCAAGAATAGTTGTGATCCCAAGTGCTTTGGCTTTAGATATCTGGCCGCTCTCTGAGTAACCGCTGACCACCAGAGCTTTTTGTTCGGGATTGATGTCGAGTATTTTTCGATAGAGCTGAACACCGTCGATGTCGCCTTCCATAAGCATGTCGAGGATCACCAGGTCGACCCGGCAGGAGCGCAGAAACCCCAAGGCCTGATCGCTGGTGGTCGCGCAAAAGGCCTTGTACCCTAAGCTGCCCAGCATTTCCTGCATGGTCTGGTTCTGGGCTGTTTCATCGTCAACCAGCAATATGGTCTCTCCCCCGCCATTTTCCTGCTTCCTCCGCTCAAGCGATTTGGCGGTAGGCTCTTTACCGGAGGCCGGCAGGTAGACCTCGAAACGGGTGCCCAGCTCGTCGCTGACCGCCTCCACCCAGCCATCGCTTTCCATGACGCTGTTCCAGACGATCGCGAGGCCGAGCCCGGTTCCGCTGCGGCCGCTCTTTTTGGTGGAATAGAACGGATCAAATATGTGCTCCAGGTCTTCAGCGCTGATGCCTTCGCCGTTGTCAGAAATGGTCATTTTGACGTAGTTGCCAACCCGCATCAACTGATCCTTCATTACCGGATTGGCAAACCTGCAGTTTTCGGTGCTGATACGGATAATGCCGTCGTGACCGATCGCCTCCAGTCCGTTGCCGATTAAATTCAGCAATATTTTGTGGATGCGCGGAGCGGAACAGAGGCAGCTTTGCAGATCCGTCTTTAGCCCGGTATCAATTACCACCCCGGGATAGACCGAGAGACGCTCGTTGTGTTCGATCGAGTCGAGATGGGAGAGGATCTGATCGTTGAGGTCAAGAGGAGGTGGTTTGGTCTTCTTGCCCCGGGCCACCGATACCAGATCGGCGACCACTGCCGCTGCGCGTTTCCCCGCTTCCTGGATCTTTTTGATTTCCAGGTAATAGGGATCCTGTTCCCGCATCTGTTTAAGCAGGATTTCCGGATAGCTGACCACCGCAGTGAGGATATTGTTGAGATCATGGGCTACCGAACCGGCCATCAGCCCAAGGGCCTCGAGTCTGTTCGCCCTGGCCAGCTTCTCCTGCAGAGCGAGTTTCTCCTCCTCGTTCCGGACACGCTCGCTGATGTCCCTGAGCACCCATATCCTGGCCGGGCGACCAAGATAATCCATTGACCGGTGCCTCACTTCCACCTTGAAACTGGAACCGTTTTTTCTAAGCCCCGTGCATTCAGAGCTGTGGGCCGTATCGCCTGTTGCGGTGGCGGCCTGATCCAGCAGAGAATCGCCGACAACGACCGTTTCCGGAAAGGGTTGGTTGATTATCTCCTCCTTGAGGTAGCCGAACATCTTAAAAAATTGGCTGTTGCCCTCCACCAGCAGGTCATTTTCGACTACCGCGATCCCTTCCCACCCCGCTTCCGCCAGCACCTCAAACCTGGCCTCGCTGAGTCTCAGATCTTTGCGCAGCCTGTTGTGCGCTACCGCCTTGTCGATAACTTTGAGCAGATGCTCGTGGTTGATCGGTTTGGCAAGAAAATCATAGGCACCCTGCTTCATTGCCTGCACTGCGGTCTCCACCGTGTTGAGACCGGTGAGCATAATGGCGCTGGTGTCCGGACAGGAGGTGGTAATGAACTCAGCTAAATCGCATCCCGACATGTCGGGCAGGCCGACATCGAGCAGAGCTATATCAAACTCTCTTTCCTGAAGCAGCTGCCTGGCTTCAGAGCCGGTCAGCGCCCGGGCGCAAGAGTACTCGTAATGATCGAGCACACCCATCAAACCATCGATGAACCGCTCCTCATCATCAACCAGCAATATCTCGATCTTATCATTCATAACAAGACGGTGCGGGGGTTACTCGTTTCTGGTGGGCAGGACGATTTCAAAAACGGTTCCCCGATCCGGTTCACTGACGCAGCTTATCCTGCCGCCCAGATCACCTATGGCTTTGCTGACAATGGACAGACCTAATCCGGAATGACCGATACCCTTGGTTGAGATAAAGGGGGTGTAGAGATTTTCTTTCACCACATCAGGCAGACCCGGACCGTTGTCCTCCACCCTGATGACTATGTTGCCATCCGCCTCGCTGCCTGAGTTTTTGTCATAGCCTGTGGCAACGACCACCCGCCCCCTGCCGTGCATGGCTTCGCTGGCATTTTTCAACAGGTTGATGATGATCTGTTTGATGCCATCCGGCGATGTCCTGATCAGCGGCAGATCGGGATCCGAGTTGAACACGACTTCGGTTGCCGAGTCGCTGAGAAAAGAAGACTTAACGAGTTGAACGATGTCTGAGACGATGTTGTTGATATTGGTCAGATCAGAGGTTGAAAATGAAGCCTGGGCAAAAGTGTCGAGTTGATTGATCATCGCCGAGATGCGGTTGATCTCCTCCGATATGATGCCCAGCTCCTTTTTAATATTCTCCTCATCGGCCACCTTAAGCTTCAACGTAGCCAGATAATTGTGAATTATGCCCAGGGGATTGTTGACCTCATGGGCG
>JBPCUV010000430.1:0-6589 GCA_051010975.1 Desulfocapsaceae bacterium | reverse complement strand
GCTCAGGTTGGTGCTACCCTGACCATGATGGAAAACCGTTTCACCCCATCCCGCTTCAAGGATGGTTACGGACCGGTTGGTGCCTGGTTCCTGCTGTTCAAAGCCAAAGTATCCAACGGCCTGGGCGAGTTCTACGCCAATGGCGATGCTGCCCAGGAAGAACTCAATAAATTCATGCCTTACGGTGCCTCCCCGGTTACCCCGACCTGTCTGCGTAACCACCTGATGATCGAGGAACTCAAAGCTGGTCGTGGACCGATTTACATGGCCACCGATGTTGCTTTGAATGCCTTCCTTGATGATCGTAAAGCTGCTGGTATGGACGAAAAATCCCTGAAGAAATTCTGGAAGCACCTCGAGTCTGAGGCCTGGGAAGACTTCCTGGATATGTCCGTCGGTCAGGCTGGTCTCTGGGCCGGTATGAATGTTGAGCCCGAGAAGATTGGCTCTGAAATTATGCCGACTGAGCCTTATATGCTCGGCTCACACTCCGGTTGCTGCGGCATCTGGTGTTCCGGTCCGGATGAGGACTGGGTACCCGATGTTGCCAATGACTCCCGCGCTCATAAGTACAAGTGGGGCTACAACCGTATGACCACCGTAGACGGGCTGTTCACCGCCGGAGACGGCGTCGGCGCTTCCGGTCACAAGTTCTCCTCCGGCTCACACGCCGAAGGCCGCATCGTTGCCAAGCAGATGGTCAAATACTGCCGTGACAACGATTTTACTCCGGAACTGCAGCAGACTGCACAGGAAATTGCAGACGAGATTTACGCCCCGGTCAAGCGCTACCACGAATTCGTTGGTGCCTCGACCGCTGAAGACGTAAACCCGAACTACTGCAAGCCTGCGGGTCTGATGATGCGTCTGATGAAAGCTACCGACGAGTACGGTGGCGGCGTTGCGACCTACTACATGACTTCCGGTAAACTGCTGCAGATTTGTATGGATCTGCTCGAGATGCTGCGTGAGGATGCAGCGAAGATGGCTGCCGGCGACCTGCACGAGCTGCTGCGTTGCTGGGAGAACTACCATCGTATCTGGTGTGTTGAGTCCCACATCCGCCACATCCTGTTCCGTGAAGAATCCCGTTATCCAGGCTTCTACTACAGGTCTGATTTCCCGACCTGTGACGACGAGAACTGGAAGTGCTTTGTAAACTCCACTTTTGATCCGGCATCTGAGGAATGGAAGTGTGAGAAGGTAGAGATGATTAATATCATCGAGACCGAACCGTGGCTGTAATCGCTCGATGACAGCACAAGCACTATGATGTAAGAAAATCTCCAGGGGCCTTGTGCTCCTGGAGATTTTTTCTATGGTGGCACCCGCTTTTCTCTCGGGAAAGCTGCAAGAATCTTGAAACTTTCCCGAAGGAAAAGGAATTCTGATTCAGAATCCTTTCAGTAGTTTTAAACAATTGGTAGATCTGGTCCGAGCTGATTCGTGAGGCGAAATCTACCAGCAGGACAATATTCAGTAACTATGGAGGAATGGTATGACTGACGAGCAAGGCACCGGTGGTGCAATTTTGGTCGTAGGCGGAGGAATAAGTGGGCTGACAGCAGCACTTGAAGCCGCCGAAGTCGGAAATGACGTTTTTCTGATTGACAATGGTCCCAGTTTTGGTGGACGTGTCGCCCAGTTGAACGAGTATTTTCCGAAAATGTGCCCGCCAAGCTGCGGACTGGAAATTAACTATAAACGTATCAAAAACAATCGTAAAATCAGAACTTACACCATGGCCAACGTAGCCTCGGTAAGTGGTGGACCCGGAAATTACGAAGTCAATGTCGAGATATTTCCACGCTATGTGAACAGCAACTGCACTGCCTGTGGTGACTGTGCCGCTGCCTGTCCTGACGAAATTGACAATCCGTTCAATCTGGGAATGGACAAATGCAAGGCCGCCTATCTGCCGCATGCGATGGCTTTTCCTAGAAGATTTGTGATAGCTAAAGATGCGCTTTCAGCAGATGGGGCTGAAGCAGTCAAGGCCTCTTGCAAATATGATGCGGTCGATCTCGACATGAAGAGTGAGACCATCACTTTCAATGTCACCTCCATCATCTGGGCCACCGGCTGGCAGCCATATGATCCAGAGAAAATGGATAATCTGAATTTCAACAAGTCCAATGCGATCGTTACCAACATGATGGTTGAGCGTATGGCGGCGCCCAGTGGACCGACCGGTGGGAAAATTGTCGTTCCCGGTTCCGATAAGGAAATCGAGTCTATCGGCTTTGTTCAATGTGCGGGTTCACGTGACGAAAATCACCTGGAATACTGCTCCTATATCTGCTGCATGGCAACATTTAAGCAGATGAACTACATTCGGGAACAGTATCCTGAAGCCAAAATCTATGTATTTTACATCGATCTGAGGACGCCTGGAAAGTATGAGAAGTTCCGCGAAAAATTGATGGCAGATGAGAATTCCCAGTTCATCAAAGGCAAGGTCGCCGACATCGTGGTTGACGGAGATGGTGTCACTGTGGTCGCAGAAGATGCAGTCTCCGGCAACAAGGTAGAGCAGAAGGTAGACCTGGCTGTCTTGGCTACCGGTATGCAGCCGAGTTTCGCCGAAGGCGGTGCGCCTGCTGGCGTCAACTTGGACGACAACGGGTTTGTGCTTTCCGATTACGCCAACGGCATTATCGGAGCCGGTTGTGCCAAGAAAGCTTCCGACGTAGCTACTACAACTCAATCATCCACCGCCGCTGCCTTGAAGGCAATTCAGGTTTCCAGGAGGTAATCAACAATGGATAAAAAATACTGCGCTTATTTATGTTCTGGTTGCGGCATCGGCGACGCGCTCGATATGGACGCACTTGCCGAAGTGGTTACCGGTGAAATGTCCATGGACTGTAAGACGTCCGACTGTCTATGCGGATCAGAAGGACGTTCTCTGATTGAAAAAGACATCGCTGACGGAATCAACACAGTGGTTGTTGGCGCCTGTTCACCAAGAGTCATGCAGAACGAGTTCGATTTTGGTGAGGGAACGATAACCCTTAGAGCAAATCTTCGTGAGCAGGTGGTCTGGGCCGAAGTTAAACCCGCAGAAGGTGAGGAGCCCCACGCCGAAGCTGCCGAGTTTTTGAACGAAACTGCCGGCGACTATATGCGGATGGCATGTACTCAGGCCCAGAAAACAGAGCCGCCAAAACCTCACACACTTGAGAACCTGAGTCGGAAAATCCTGGTAATGGGTGGTGGCATCGCCGGTCTGACTGCTGCCAAGGAAGCTGCAGCAGCTGGCTATGAAGTTACCTTGGTTGAGAAGGAAGACAAGCTGGGCGGTAAAGCTTCTGAATGGAGAAAGTCTTTCCCGACCCAATCGCCGTGGACAGATCTCGAGGACAATCCGGTGGCTGCGTTGATTGCAGAAGTTGAGTCCGACTCTAAGATTACCGTCAAGACCAGTGCTGAGGTTGCCCGAATCGCTGGAGCACCAGGAGCTTTCAAAGTTTCCATGAAAGCCACGGGTACGGAATCCGAGTGGGATGCCCCCGATAAAGTAACGACTGAAGAACGTGAGAAGATCGAGAAAGGCGAGATGGAAGATCCCAACGTTGGGCTGCAGGAATATGTGGCCGACGATGAGAACGCCGAGATCCATGGTGCCGTGGTGCTGGCCACTGGATGGGTGCCCGCCGATGTCTCCGAATACGAACATCTCGGTTACGGTGCCATCAATAACGTGGTCACCAATGTCGAATTCGAAAAACTTGCCAAAGAAGGTAAGGTACCCGAAAATGTGGCTTTCATTCAGAGCCCGGGCGGCAAGGACGACGACAAGGATTTTCCGTACTGCAACTCGGTAACCTCTATGGTTGCTTTAAAGCAGGCCCAGTATGTCTGTGAGGACAATGAGGAAGGAAAGGCCTACGTTCTCTATCAGCATATGCGTACTCCTGGCAGTCAGGAGCTTTATTATAAGAGCGCACAGCAGAATGATGGCATCTTCATGTCCAAGGCGGCCGTCACCAAAGTCGAGGAAAATGGAGGCAAGCTAAAGGTCACCGCCGAAGACACTCTTCTCGGTGACAATCTTGAACTTGATGTCGACATGGTCGTTCTGGCTGCCGGTATGGAGCCGACCACTAAGGATGAAGACAGCATCAACCTGGCTTACCGCCAGGGGCCGGCCTTTTCTGATCTAGAACTTTTTGACGGTTATGCCGATTCCCACTTTATCTGCTTTCCATATGAAACCAGAAGAACCGGTGTTTACACCTGCGGTGGCGTGCGTAAGGCCGAAACCATAGAAGAGACCATCGACGATGCCACCGGAGCGGCCCTCAAGGCAATCCAGTGTCTGGAGTCCACCGATCGCGGTGTGTCGGTTCACCCTCGTTCAGGTGATCAGACCTGGCCAGATTTCTTCATGCAACGCTGTACCCAGTGTAAACGCTGTACCGAGGAATGTCCGTTCGGCGCACTCGACGATGATGAAAAGGGAACTCCGCTGCCCAACAACACCAGATGCCGCCGCTGCGGTACCTGCATGGGCGCCTGCCCCGAGCGCATCATTGGCTTCACTGACTATAACATCGATCTAATCGGATCAATGATCAAATCAGTGGATGTTCCAGAAGAAGATGATGACCGTCTGAGAGTCGTGGTCTTCGTATGCGAAAACGATGCCTACCCGGCCCTCGACATGGCCGGCATGAAGGGTAACGGCATCAACCACATGATCCGCTTTGTCCCGGTTCGCTGTCTCGGGTCTGTGAACATGGCCTGGATACGCGATGCGCTGTCCGCCGGTATGGACGGAGCTATGCTGCTTGGCTGTACTTACGGAGACGACTACCAGTGCCATTTTGTAAAAGGTTCTGAAATCGCCAACAAGCGTATGGAAAATATTGGCGACACGCTTTCTACCCTCGGACTCGAGTCGGAACGTTGTGCCGCAGAACAGGTAGCCATTACAGATTACGACAAGATCCCGCAGATTCTTAACGATTTCGTTGAAGAAATTGTCGAGATGGGACCGAATCCGTTTAAGGGCTTCTAACCTGTTTATTATCTGGCCGGGCTGTATAATAAAAACAGCCCGGCAAAGCGTTATAATACACCTCAGGTGAATAGAGATAAGATAACAGGAGGCAAAACGATGAACGTTCAACCTGATCTGAGTTTTATAAAATACCTTAAGGGGGCCGGTGGTGACTCTTTGAAAAAGTGTTACCAATGCGCTACTTGTTCAGTGCGCTGTCCATTGTCCTCTGACGAAAAACCATTTCCGCGTAAGGAGATGATTTGGTCCTCATGGGGGATGAAGGAAAACCTGGTGGCAGATCCGGATGTATTCCTTTGCCACAACTGCGGCGATTGTACCACCTATTGTCCGCGTGGGGCCAAACCCTCCGAGGTACTGGGTGCCATCAGGGCCTATGCCTACACCATGTATGGCTGGCCTGCTGGTCTCGCCAAGCTGGCTACATCTGCTAAGAATCTACCGATATTGATCGGTATTCCGGTCTTGGTTATCTTTGTCATGTGGCTGATTTCTGGAGGAATGCACATCCCTTCGAAAGAAGAGTTTGGCAAATATGGCTATCAACATTTCTTTGGTCACTGGGAATTCAAGTGGTATGCCAAAAACATTTTCTTTATTGTTTTGATAATGCTGACATCCTTGGGGATTGCGGCAGTATCGCTTTACAAAGGGCTGACCAAAATGTGGAAAACCATGACGGAAAATGCTGAGATAGATTCGGCATATCGGCCATCGGTTACTCAGTTTGTGAGTCAATTTCTATGGCCTTCGCTGGTGGAAATTGTTCAACATAACCGCTTCAAGGAGTGTACAACAAATACTGACAGGGTCCGCGGTCATCTGCCACTGATGCTGGCCTTTATCGGGTTGTTTATCGTGACCTGCTGGTCCTTGTTGAAAAATGATGTGATCGGCCTGTTCCTGCCTTCCTGGCATGGACCGATGTTGTTCTATGATCCTTTCAAGATTCTGGCCAACGTCTCCGCCATCGCCCTGCTGTTTGGTATCTTTGTTCTCTGGACCAACAGGACCAAGTCAGAGGAAGCAGGCGAGAGCAGCAAGACCTTTTATGACTGGTTTCTGATCTGGGAGATTGCTGCTGTTGGTGTAACCGGCCTTGGTTCCGAGTTGCTGCGGTGGCTCGGTCTACCCGCAATCGGCTATATCGTCTACTTCTGCCACCTGGTATCGGTAATGATGCTGTTCCTTTATCTGCCTTATACAAAGTTTGCCCATATTGCTTACCGGACAACCGCGATGGCGTTTGAGAAGTATCGGGAAAGCTCGTTTGGCAAGCCAGCTGTTGAATAGTACATAATTTTAGAGATCTTTTTATCAAAAGGCCGGCCCTGCATGGGCCGGCCTTTTTTCTTTTCAATCTTCACTAAATCACCTCATCCTCGTAACAAATGTTTAAGAACGTAAGAAAATATTTGAGCAGAATCTGAAATTAGGGATTGACTAAAAAAGATATTGATTAAAGTTATCAGCAGATGTATATTGATTGGCTTTGTAAGCTGGCGTAGCTCAATTGGCAGAGCAGCTGATTTGTAATCAGCAGGTTGCGGGTTCAAGTCCCAT
>JBPCUV010000429.1:0-19351 GCA_051010975.1 Desulfocapsaceae bacterium | reverse complement strand
CCGATTATTTCAACACGGTCGACTGGATACTCGACAGGGGTCATAAAGTGATGCTCGATCTGAAGTTTTTCGATATTCCCGAGACCGTTAAGCTGGCGGTGGAGCAGGTAAATAACCGCGGGGTGAGCCTGGCGACCATTCACGGCAACGATCCGATCATCCGGGCGGCGCTTGAGGCCAGGGGCGATATGAAACTACTGGCGGTAACGGTGTTGACCAGTTTCGGGGAAGATGATATGCGGGCCATGGGGCTGACAGGTTCGGTGGCGGATCTGGTTCTCTTGCGTGCCAGGCGGGCGCTTGAGCTCGGCTGCGATGGCATCGTTTCCTCCGGGCTCGAGGTAGAAGGTTTGAGATCGGAGCTTGGCAGTAAATTGTTGATTGTAACGCCTGGCATAAGACCGGGGGCCAATGTCAAAACGGATGATGATCAAAAGCGGATTGTCACAGCCGGCAGGGCCGTGAAGAGCGGTGCCGATCATGTGGTGGTCGGCCGGCCTATCACCAGGTCTGAAGATCCGATCAAAGTGATCGAGGCGATGCAGGCGGAGATCGTTGCTGAGGGGTGTTAAAATAGTGGTTTTTCAGAATGCAACTTTGGTTAATGGAGCACAGCCTGGCCTGGTAATTGACAGCTCACCATAGTTTATTAGTGTTAGTTTTAAGATGCTTTGAAATCTATTCTTAATCACCATAAGACAAGTGGAGGATATGTATGAGATTCATAACCTGTGCGGTAATTGGTGCTCTGATGCTGGCCCTGGCGTCATGTTCCGATACCAATCTGACCAAGGGGCAGCAGGGAGCGGTCGGCGGAGCTGCGAGCGGCGCTGTGATCGGCCAGGCAATTGGCCGCAATACTGAGGCAACTCTGATCGGCACAGCTATCGGTACGGTGCTTGGCTATATCGTCGGCAACGAGATGGATAAATATGACAGAACGCAGCTCAACCAGGCTTATGAAACCGGTCCCTCGGGCCAGCCGGTGAGCTGGGTAAACCCCGATTCCGGGTCCAATTACCAGGTGGTGCCGCAGCCTGCTTACCAGAACAGCAGTACCAATCAGGTCTGCCGCCAGGCAGAGGTTATGGCCACCATTGATGGTCAGCCACAGAAAACGATGACGACCGCCTGCAGAACCGATCAGGGTCAGTGGGTGATCCAGCAATAAATTGACTTGTGCCCGGGCGGCAACTGGATAGAGAAACTAATAAACCCGGATGGCGCGGTTCGCACCATCCGGGTTCTTCTTTTTTGTCTACTAATCGAAGAGCGGGATACCCTTCGCAGCGATTTTGGTAGTGAACCCCAGACTGTTCAGGCTGGCGCTGAAGGTCTCCAGGGTCTCCGGCTCTCCATGAATAAGAAAGACCGTTTTCGGTTTTTCCTCGAATCTGGTGAGCCAGTTGGTCAGCTCGTCTTTATCGGCATGGGCGGAGAAGGAGCCGATTTTGGCGATCTCAGCCTTTACCACGAATTCCGATCCCATCATTCTAATCTCTTCGGCGCCGTCCAGAAGTATCCGGCCCAAAGTTCCCGGGGCTTGGTAGCCTACGAAAAGCACCGTGTTTCTTGGATCCCAGATCCCGTGTTTGAGATGATGGCGTATGCGACCGGCAGTACACATGCCGCTCCCGGCTATGACAATGGCCGGACCGTCCATTTCGTTGACCCGGCGTGATTCATCGACGCTCGGAGTACATACCAGTCCGGGAAAATCGAATGGCTGGTCGGTTCTGGCCCGGGCTTCCTCATCGTAGGTATCCGGATGCTTTTTGAAGACCTCGGTGATTTTAATGGCCAGGGGACTGTCCAGATAGATGTTCACGGGCGGAAAGTCCGGTTCTTCGTTTTTCAGAGCACTGAGCACGTAGAGCAGTTCCTGGGTTCTTTCCAGGGCAAAGCAGGGAATCAGCAGTTTTCCGCCTCTGCCGCAGGTGCGAAGGATTTGCTCGAAAAGTTCTTCTTTCCTTGGCAGATTTTTCTGGTGCACCCTGTCTCCATAGGTGGATTCGATAAAGACGTAATCGCTCTTCAAAATGAAGGTGGGGTCCTCGATGATGGGTACGTCCCACTGGCCAAGGTCTCCTGAAAAGACGGTTTTGGTCTCACCGGAATCTTCATTTGCCACGAACAGCTCAACGATTGAAGAGCCGATCACATGTCCCGCATCACGAAGTCTGAAAGTAACGTTCTCGTCGGCCTGAGTCGATTCTTCATAGCTAACGACCTGGATAAGCGACACGGTCTTATCCACGTCTTTCTCGGTATAAAGCGGCTGCCTTGGCTCCAGCCCTTTTCTGAGCCGCCTTCTATTTTCATGTTCGGTATCCTTTTCCTGAATATAGGCAGAGTCGGCGAGCATGATTGGCAGTAAGTCGGCGGTGGGCGGGCTGGCGTATATGGTGCCGGAGAAGCCATGTTTGACCAGTTTAGGCAGCAGACCGCAGTGATCAATATGACCATGGGTGTTGATGACGAAGTCGATGGTGCTTGGATCAAAATCGAAGGGTTCGTAATTGAGCCTGTTCATAGCCTTGCTACCCTGATACATGCCGCAGTCGATTAAAAACCTGCAAGTGGTGGTTTCTACAAGGTGACATGACCCGGTGACAAAACCGGCGGCGCCGTGTGAAGTAATCTGCATGGAGTTTTCCTTTGGTTAAATAAGCTGGATGAAAGCTAGACTACCACGATGTTTTTTATAATGCACCAATGCAGAAGCAGACAGAGGCTGGTTGGTCGATATGGCCTTTGCATTAAGGTGGCCCTGCATTACTATTAGATTACCCGCAGATTTGGGGCCTTTAAAATGACAGGTGGACTTTGATGGATTCATTACCCCGAAATGATACCCGACCCACTGGCTGAGACAACGATTGCTCCGCCGGTCCGGTTGAACTCCCCATTTATAAAGAAGATACAGAACAAGTTTGTTGTGGTGGTCCTCCGCCACCCAAGAGTTCGCCATATGCCCGGCCTGGCTATACTCTGTGCCGATATGTGGAGGAAGTAAGATCGACCGGTGCCGGACCGGTGCCGGTGGTATCGACCAGCAGGTCGTTTTTTGATTGGGCCGGTGGGGCGGCAGCACGATTGGGATTAAATCGAGACCACTATCTGGTCGCCCCTGGGCTCTATGCCGTTGGAAAACCAGACGGCGCTGCCCCGATACTGGTGACGGCCAACTACAAATTGAGTTTTGACGCGCTGCGTTTCGCGCTGCCGGGCATAAACGTCTGGCTGCTGGTGCTCGACACCTGTGGAATCAACGTCTGGTGTGCAGCCGGCAAAGGAACATTTTCCACCGAAGAACTGGTCTACCGGGTGAAAGCCTGCGGACTCGAAAAGCTGGTGGATCATCGCCGGCTGGTCGTTCCGCAGCTTGGCGCAACAGGAGTATCTGCCCACCAGGTGAAGAAGCAGAGTGGCTTCTCTGTAAAATTCGGTCCAATTCGGGCCTCAGACATCACCACCTGGTTAGACAATGGTGCTCGAGAATTCGAGGGAATGCGAGATGTCACATTCACTCTAAAAGAGCGGATCGAGCTCATTCCCGTCGAATTTCATCTGGTGCTGAAATCCATGTGGTGGTTGTTCCCGCTGCTGTTTCTATTAAGCGGTATTGGGCCGGATCTGGAGGTCACCAGCCGGCTGATGAGCAGGGGAATGTGGATGGTCTTTGCATTGTTGACCGGGATCGGCTCAGGTCTCATCCTGGTACCGCTGCTACTGCCCTGGTTGCCGGGGCGTTCATTTGCACTTAAAGGTGCCGTCGCAGGTCTCATAGTAGGTCCGCTGTTGCTCTTTTGGTTTGAGACGGGATTGAGCCTACCGGAGTCAGGTGCGCTGCTCGCTCTTGTTGTGGTAATGAGTTCCTATCTGGGAATGAATTTCACCGGCTCGACCCCCTATACTTCGCCGTCGGGTGTCGAATGGGAAATGAGAAGGGCCATTCCTGTCCAGTTCTGCCTTTCGGTTGGCGCCCTACTACTCTGGGTGGGAGCACCGCTGGTGCTCGCCTGAATCTGAGGATAAGAGATGAAAGAATTCAGATATATAAACGGTGTATCCAGCCTCTGCCTGGATCAAAGTCTTTGCATCGGCTGTAGAATGTGTTCGCGGGTATGCCCCCAGGCCGTCTTTTCCCATCAAAGCGGTAAGGCAGCCATCAGGGATCACGACGGTTGTATGGAATGCGGTGCCTGCGGCGTCAATTGCCCGGTGGGGGCGGTGAGCGTCAACCCCGGTGTCGGCTGAGCGTCGCTTGTGGTCAGCCGGTGGCTGAACAAAATAGGTATTAAATCGAAAGGCTGCTGCTAATCTATAGACAGCAGCAATTGTCCAACCCATTCCCTCATGCGGTGGTGCTCCCTGCACCGCCCAAAAGCTTTTCAAGCTGCAGATCGTCTCTAAAATAGCTGATGCCTTCGTGGTTGGTAAGATCGAGGTGGATCGGGGAGATCGAGACATAGCCTTCACCCAGCGCCCGGACATCAGTATCTTTGCCGCTATCTAAAAGCGGCGTGCCACCGCCGATCCAATAATGGACCCTGCCGCGGGGATCTTTCACTTCCTGGACCGCCTGCTTCCATATTCTACGCCCCTGCCTGGTTATTTTCACGCCCCGCAATTGACTGTCAGCCGGTACGTTGACATTCATCAGGGTATTGGCAGGCAGTCCCTGTTCGATGACCCTGCAGGCCAGTTCTCTAATGAGGGTATCTGCCTTGGTATAGTCAAGCGGCAGTTCGCCAGCCATTGATACAGCCATGGAAGAAACCGCGTACATGGTTCCTTCAATTGCCGCTGAAACGGTACCCGAATAAGTGATATCATCGCCGATGTTGGGACCGTTGTTGATCCCTGATACCAGCAGATCTGGAAGCCTGCCCAACACCTTTCCCAGGGCTATGGAGACGCAGTCGGTGGGAGTGCCGTCCAGGGTGTAGACGTCGTCGTCAAGTTTTGTCAGTCGCAGTGGACGGTTCATGGTCAGGGCATGCGATATGGCCGAGTTGTCCCGGTCGGGAGCGACGATGACGATCTTGCCCAGCGGGGCCAGCGACTCTTTCAGGGCCCTGAGGCCGGGGCTGTGAATACCGTCATCATTGGTAATCAGAATGGTGCGCATGTGTTTCTCCAAAATTCTCCATGGATTTCAGCTCGGTGATCCGCCAGAAAGGTTCTATTATCGGATTGCTGCTGTTGCTCTCGGTGGTGCAGATGCCTACATCGAAAGGCTCCAGTTCGGGGGCGGCGTCGAGCACCGCTATCTGATTCTGCAGCGGTGAGTTGTCCAGAACCAGCCGGGGAACCACCCCAATGCCGCAGCCCATGGCAACCATGGCGATCATCGCTTCATTACCGGCCACGTAGGAATAGATCGGCGGGTTGATCTGCTTTTCAGAAAACCAGCGTTCACACCGTATTCGGCTCAAACCCCGCTCCGGCATTATCACCCCCTTCTGCAGAAGCTTATCAACACCGACCGACGAATCGGGTTCCTGGCTGCGGGGGGCAATAAAGATTAGAGGGGTCCTCAGCAGTTTCAGAAACCGGATGTGCGGCGGCAGACGCTCCGGCAAAGCGGCTACGGTAACATCAGCCTCGCCGTTTTCCAGCCGCGCCAGAGCCATGGCGGCGTCCCCGGTGGAGAGTTTGAGGTGGACATCAGGATAATCGTACCTGAACTCGTTGATTATCTTCGGCAGAATAGAGAGCATTGCCGTCACCGAGCAGTAGATCGATAATTCGCCTCGAAGACGGTTTTCCGAAGTGATTCGATTCTGCAAAGTGCGATAGCGCCCGACAACGTCCGAGGCATATTCCCTGAAAAGTCTTCCTGTTTCAGTCAGACGGACAGAGCGGTTGTTTCTGAAAAAGAGTTGTTCGCCCAGCTCCTGTTCGAGCCTCTGGATAGTCCTGGTGAGGCCTGATCTGGTGATATTGCAGGCTCTGCTGGTGCGCCCGAAGTGCAGCGTATCAGCCAGATGCAGAAATAAATTCAGGGAGCGGATATCCATGTGGCCATCATGTCAAAAGCTATGTTGCAAAATTTGCAACATAATATCACAAATAAATCACTTGACGCAATAAAACTTTATATCTATATGATGTTGGAGAATTGTATACGTGGCATTACTAAAAAAGTTCACAACCAAAAGGAGATAGATCATGGCTGAAAATTATTTCAACTCATTGCCGTTGCGATTGCAGATAGAGGAACTCGGTCAATGCCGTTTTATGGAAAATGATGAATTCAACGGCGTTGAAGCCTTGCGAGACAAGAAGATCGTTATCGTCGGCTGTGGGGCCCAGGGCCTCAATCAGGGATTGAACCTGAGGGATTCCGGACTCAATGTGTCCTATACGCTTCGTGATTCGGCGATCAAAGAAAAGCGTCAGTCCTGGAAAAACGCCACCGAACAGGGCTTCACCGTAGGAACGTATGAAGAATTGCTGCCCACCGCCGACCTGGTGATTAACCTGACCCCTGACAAGCAGCACACCGCGGTCGTGTCGGCGATCATGCCTTTGATGAAAGAGGGGGCCTGCCTCTCCTATTCCCACGGTTTTAACATCGTCGAGGAAGGAATTCAGATTCGAGACGACATAACCGTCATCATGGTTGCTCCGAAAGGTCCAGGCACCGAGGTGCGCACCGAGTATATGAGAGGATTCGGCATTCCCACCCTGATTGCCGTGCACCGGGAAAACGATCCTGAGGGTTTCGGTCTGGAGATCGCCAAGGCCTACGCCTGCGGTACAGGCGGTGATCGGGCGGGTGTTCTGCAGTCGTCGTTTGTGGCCGAAGTAAAGTCAGACCTGATGGGCGAACAGACCATTCTCTGCGGTTTGCTGCAAGCCGGTTCTCTGCTTTGCTTTGACAAGATGGTCGAAAAAGGAATCGATTCGGGTTATGCCTCCAAGTTGGTTCAATACGGCTGGGAAGTGGTAACCGAAGCTTTGAAGCACGGTGGTATCACCAATATGATGGACCGATTGTCCAACCCGGCTAAGATCAAGGCGCACATCCTTTCAGAAGAGTTGAAAAATATTCTATCCCCACTGTTTGAGAAGCACATGGACGATATCATGTCCGGCACCTTCTCGAAGACGATGATGGAGGATTGGGCCAATGGTGATGCCGATCTGCTTGGCTGGCGCAAGGCCACCGGCGAGACTGCATTCGAAAAGTCAGAATCGATGACTGATGATATCAGCGAACAGGAATATTTCGACCACGGCATCCTGATGATCGCTTTTGTCAAGGCGGGTGTTGAACTGGCCTTCGATACCATGGTCGATTCGGGAATCAAGGAAGAGTCAGCCTACTATGAATCGCTGCACGAGGTTCCTCTGATCGCCAACCTGGTGGCCCGTAAGAAACTTTACGAAATGAATGTGGTTATTTCCGATACTGCAGAATACGGTTGTTACCTCTTCTCCCACCAGGCAGTTCCGCTGCTTGGTGATTTTATGAAATCGATCGATACTGATGTGATCGGCAGAGGGCTTGACCTTCAGGACAGTGCCGTCGACAATCTGGACCTGATCGATGTCAATGAAGCTATTCGCTATACCGTTGTCGAGGCGATCGGTGCCGAGCTGCGGGGCTACATGGGGGCCATGAAGCAGATCTAACCTTAAGAGAATTTATTCAACCTCACCAAGGCCTCGCAGATTGTCTGCGGGGCCTTTTTTATTGGCAGTAATGCCCTACATCACCTATCTGTTCCATCACCATTAGCTCTGCTTTTGCCTCTTGCACAAACTCGGTTTCAAAGTGTATTCTTCAGCATAAACAATCTCTTATACATAGCGACAGACGTTCAATCCATCCCCTCATGCGGTGTTGCTCACTGCGGTGGATACGCACAGTGTCCGCCGGTGCGCTTTGATTGTGTGTCGCTAGGGCAAGAGTCACTAAACAAGAGCAAGAAAAGAGGCTGGACGACCATGGCTGAAGCGCAGGAACCCTTATGGGACAGGACCAGAAAGCTGATCCGCGAATACTGGCCGCTCGGAGACCCGGTGGCCCTCAAAGATGTGATCGGCATCAATCTGCCGAAAGGAGATCTGGGTAAAGTCCGGCGGAAGATCGAAGGCTGTCTGGAGGGCAAGGGCGGTGAAGTCTCCGCCCGGGCCCGGGCGGCGGAACTTGGGGAGGCTTATCTGGTGCTCAATGCCAACGGCCGGCGCCGTTTCCTGACCCTGCTGGCCGAGGAATACGATGTGGACCCCAAGCTGGTTGAAGTGGCTATGACTGCCCTCCATGAATCGGATGATTCCCAGAACAGGCAGCAACTGACCATGGAGCTGCGTAACCTCCTGGAACCTCCCCGGGCCAAAATTCTTCGGCAGTTCAACGGACTTCAGGGCGGGGTCAAATTTCTGGTCGACCTGCGGGCCGAGTTGATGCGCTGGGCAAAGGGCAACCAGGCTCTGCAGGATCTCGACAAAGATGTCTATCGGCTGTTGGCCTCCTGGTTCGATATCGGTTTTCTCGATCTCCAGCGAATTACCTGGCAGAGCTCGGCCGAGCTTCTGGAGAAATTTATCCAGTATGAGGCCGTTCATGAAATAAGATCCTGGAAAGATTTAAAAAATCGTCTCGAGGAAGACCGCCGTTGCTACGCCTTTTTTCATCCGAGCATGCCTAACGAACCGCTCATTTTTGTGGAAGTGGCGCTGGTCAACGGTATCTCGACCGATGTCCACGAACTGCTGGATGAGAAGGCTCCGATGATCGATCCCGACAAAGCCGATACCGCTATATTTTATTCGATTTCCAACTGCCAGGATGGGCTCGCCGGTGTCAGTTTCGGTAATTTCCTGATCAAACGGGTGGTGGCCGACCTGGCCGCCAGTCTGCCCGGTCTGAAGAATTTCGCCACCCTCTCTCCCATACCCGGGTTCACCTCCTGGCTGAACAGGCAAGCTGAAAATGAAGAGGGTGAAAACGTTGAGGAGACGAGGGTCAATAAGGCGGCGGCCGAAGTAGTCGGGATTCTCTCAGAGCAGGACAATATTGGTGATCTCTTCAATTCAACTGCCGGAAAAAGTAAGCGGGCAGAGCTTGCCCGCCAGCTCCAGCAGCAGCTGCTGTCATTGTGCGCCACCTATCTTCTCAAAGAGAAAAGAGGCAATCAGGTTGCAGATAGGGTGGCTCACTTTCATCTGACCAACGGCGCCTTGGTTAAGCAGATAAACTGGGCGGCAAACCTTTCGGATAATGGGGTCGAACAGTCTCTGGGGATGATGGTCAACTACCTCTACGATCTGCCGTCCATCGAAAAACAGCATGAAGCCTACCGCAGTGGGGAGATTTCGGCTTCCTCGGCAGTAAAAAAATTGGTTCGATAGTTCCAGGACGAAACAGAGCTATTGCTGCCTGCTCAGGAGGACTGATCGGGAGTTACATTTTCCTCGGTGATCCGTTTTATCAGGCTGTACATTCTTGCCAGTTTGTCGGACATCGATACCTCGATCCGGGCTGTTTTCAGCGCCGCCTCGCTTTCCGTACCCAGCCTGCTTGATTTGCGCACCATCAGTTCATGCTGGATCGATCTGATTTTACTCTCGTAGTGCAGAATTTTCTCGGCTGCGATCTGGTTTTTTTCGCTGAGCACACTGCCCAGCAGCAAAATGCAGTTTTCCACTGATAAATAAAGATCGTAGGTCAGCCTCCTGGTTTCTTCACTGCGGGTATGACTGATCTGGATTGCCTGGACGCCGAGTCTGACTATATCGGTTTCGATAACGTCAGCCAGGTGCTCCAGAGCGACGGCGGAAACCATAAGATTCTGGTGGTCGAGACTTTCAGCTGAAGTCAAATGGTGCTGTCTGATTTTGCTCAGATAATCGAGGCAGGCGGTTTCCAGAAAGTCGATTTTGTCATCTTCCCGTGCCAAAGTTCGCATCATCTCAACATTATCGCTGCGCAGCGCTTTCCCTGCCGTTTGAAACATGGTCAGGATTATCTCACTGGCCCGAGCCAGTTCCTGGCGGACGCGGTCGAGGGCGAGTGAAGGTACATCGAGAACTGAAGGGTCGAGAAAAGCGGGTTTTATTGGCCCGGGTGGGGTCGGCCGGTCGGGAACAAGCCTGGTGGCAACCCAGGCAAAGGCTGCGGTAAACGGTAGGAAAACGCAGGTGTTGACTACGTTGAACAAGGTATTGGCGTTGGCGATCTGACGAGGAACCTCCGCTGCCAGCCTGGCACTGCCCTCGAGGGCAGGGTTCGAAGGTGAGAACCAGACGGCAAAAGCAGCCAACTGGGGAATGAAGAAAAACCAGAGCAGAACACCGGCGATATTGAAAAATATGTGTACGACGGCGGCTCTTACCGCCTCCGGAGGCTTGCCGATGGCAGCCAGCAAGGCCGTCACACAGGTACCTATGTTTGCCCCCAGAGCCAGCGCAATTCCCGCTTCCAGGTTTAAAAAACCTTTGCTGGCCAGGGCGATGGCAATACCCACGGTGGCGGCGGAAGATTGGACAAGGCCGGTGAACAGGGCACCGGCCAGAATGCCCAGCAACGGCTTTTCCATCTTTTTCAGCAATTCCAGGAATGGTTCGTAACTGCGCAGTGGTGACATGGCGTCACTCATCACCGACATGCCGAAGAAGACCAGCCCCATGCCCATGATCATCATGCCGCTGTATTTCAGCTTTTCGCTCTTGTTGGTGAAAATCAGAAAGAAGCCGACGGCCACAGGCAGCAGGGCATAGGCGGAGATGTTGAAGGCCAGTATCTGAGCCGTAACTGTGGAGCCTATGTTGGCCCCCATGATAACCCCTACCGACTGGGACAGCGTCATCACTCCGGCGGTCACGAAACCGACCACCAATACCGTGGTAATCGATGAAGAGTTCAAAATACCGGTGACCACGGCACCGGTAATGGCACCACTTATCCGATTGGTGGTTAAACGGGCCAGCATTAGCTTGAGGGCGTCACCGGCGATCTTTTTCAGACCGTCAGACAACTGCTCAAGGCCGGCCAGAAAAAGAGCCAGACCACCCAGCAGCTCCATGATCAGAATGGTCCAGGCTATCTCGTTTTCTGACTGGGCGGCCCCGGCAGCAAAGGGAAATAATAAGAGCAGGGCGCCGGCAAGACCGATAGTCAGGTATGTCGGTGGTTTCATTTATTCCTCTGAGACTGCATATCAAGCATTATCGGTGAGCGGCAAATCAAGATACCATAATGAAATTCATTAAAAAAGGTAAGGGGCACTGCTGTGTCTCAGGCAGAGGTTCCTGGATCCTGTCGATATTTATCTGCAATCTCCTCCAGGCTTGCCGAGAGAAAAAGATAATTTTTCAGCAGGTCGTGGTTGCTGCGAATATGCAGTTTGGCGGAATCGCCCATGGTGGTTCTCATATCCGGGTTGGTCAATAAACGCCTGATCGAGGCGGTGAATTCTTCCGGTCTGGATGCGGGGGTCAGAATACCGGTCTGTCCATCGACTACCGCCTCTGAGGCTCCCCAGTCACCACAGGCGACGACCGGCAGCCCCGTGGACTGGGCTTCGAGATAAACCATACCGAGGGATTCCTGGATCCCGGGAAAGGCGAACAGGTCGGCGGCACTGTAGTAGCGGAATAGATCGGATCGCTCGATTTTGCCGAGAAACAGGCAGGAGGACCCGAGCTGTTGCCGACCTTTATCCTCGAGAAGCTGCCGGTTTTGGCCGTCTCCAATGACGACAAGGAGAATTTTATGGCCTGAGCGGTGAAGATCTCCACAGCTCTGTATTACTTGACTGATGCCTTCCGTCTTCACCCCGGGCCTCAACATTGCCGTACTCAGAATCACCTGTCTGTCTCCCACCTGCCATTGCTTCCTCAAAGCAAGCCGCATTTCCGGATCAAAGGAGAACAGATCCGGCCGTATGCCTGGAGCGATGTAGAGTATCCTCTTTTGGGGCAGCAGCCGGTGCAGATTTTTTTCATCCTTTTTTTTGTTGGTATAGACCATCTGGGCCGAACTCAGAGCTTTGCGGTTGAGAAAGAATCCGGGCAGGGTTTTGAGGTTTCGTCTGCGTTTTGTGGAGTAGATTCCCTGAAAGATAACATAGGGTATTCGCAGTTTTTTTGAGCAGGCCGGCCCGAGAAGATCGGGGGCTTTGTAGTAAGTGTGGTAGGTGAGCCAGAGATCGGTGGGATCGCGCTGCAAAGAACCACAGATTCTTCCTATCTCTGAGCGGTACTGATAAACTTGGTGCGGCTTCAGATATATCCAGCGGCTCCGCAGAGAACTGACGAGTTCAACCTGATGACCTTGCCCCGTCAGAAACTCTCGCAGCTCCCGGCCGGTAATCAGATCACCAGACGGGTTGGCATGGCCAGGCGGCTTGAAGGGCATGTAATAGGCTATTTTCATTGTCCGTGGGTCATTAGCGGGCCTGAGAGCGCCCGTCAATCGGGAGGCCCGGTCCTGGTCACTCTACTGCAACCAAATTCGAAAGTGAAGGAAATAGCACGGCTTGGATTACTGGATAAAGGTATAGAATAACTGTATAGTGTGACATCTATACAAAACGACATTAGCCCAGACTATTCCATCAGACAGCGTAGCTCGCGGTGGTGGTTGCTCACCGCCTCCACCGGCTTCCCGCTCACGCTCTACCTGAATGGGCACCTTGGTCTTGGCTATGTTTGGTTAATCGTTGGAAAAATTCGGAGTAGATCTCCACAAGGAGCCTTACGTGTATTCATCAAGAAGAGAAGATCTTGCTGCCATTTTCAAGGCCGGCCTGGAAAGGGTCGATCCCTATCGAATGCTTATCGACCATGTCAGTTTAGACGGCCCCACACTGACTGTCAGGCTCGATGACAACCAGCACTCCATTAATCTGGACAGCTATCGTAAAATCTTGGTGATCGGCGCGGGCAAAGCGACGGCGCCGATGGCCCTGGCAATGGAAAAAATCCTGGGAGATCGTCTGGACGGCGGTCTGATCGTGGTGAAATACGGCCATGTGGAAAAGCTTGAGAGGATCGAGACCGTTGAGGCAGATCATCCGGTACCCGATGAAAACGGCCGACGCGGGGCCGAGAGAATCATGTCTGTTGCCGACCAGGCCGATGAGGCGACGTTGGTAATCTCACTTATCTCCGGCGGGGGGTCGGCCCTGATCCCACTGCCCTTCAGCGCTTCTGATTCGGGAGGTACTCATTCTTTGAGCCTCGAGGATAAGCAGAAGACCACCGGTCTGCTGCTGTCCTGCGGCGCTGATATCGAAGAAATCAACTGCATTCGCAAACATCTGTCGATGATCAAGGGTGGCCGTCTGTTGGAGAGACTGGCGCCGGCCCGTTCGGTCAACTTCATCTTATCTGATGTGGTTGGTGATGCGCTTAGCAGCATCGCCTCGGGCGTCACCTGCAGTGATCCAACAACTTATGGTGATGCCTGGAGGATTCTGGAAAAGTACCAGATAGAGGCTCAGATACCTGAATCGGTGCGACGGGTGCTCGAAAGCGGGATCAGAGGAGAGTTGCCTGAAACGGTAAAACCGGGCCATCCATCTCTGGCCTTGACCGAGAACATCCTCATCGGAACCAATACTGGCGCCTTGAATGCCGCGGCCGACGAGGCCCGAAAAAGGGGCTATGAAGTGGTAAAGCTGACCAGCAGAATCGTCGGCGAAGCCAAGGAAGTTGCCAAGATTCTGGCGGGAATTGCGGTCGACTGTGCGGTTCAGTCTACCATCGCCAGTCCCCCGGTCTGCATTTTGTCCGGAGGAGAACCGGTGGTTCAAATCAGGGGTGAAGGAAAAGGGGGACGTAACCAGGAGATGGCTCTCGCTTATTTGATGGAATTGGAGCGGCACGAAGAGTTGTGCCGAGAGGTATCGTTTCTCGCCGCCTCAACAGACGGTAACGACGGGCCTACAGATGCGGCAGGGGCTTTTGCCGACCTGGAGTTGCTGGACAGGGCAAGAGCGGTCAAGCTCGATCTCGGGGCCTATCTGAATAACAATGATTCATACCATTTTTATGAAGAAATCGACGGTCTGATGAAGACCGGCCCGACCAATACCAATGTCTGCGATTTGCACATGTCCCTTATTGCGGCAAGAGATGACGATTGAGATCAGATAAAAAGATAGGGCCGGCCAGCTTTTCGCTTAAACCGGATCTGACAAGGCGGTGCAGGCAGACAGTGGTCCTGCTTCTTGTCTCTTTTCTTTTTGCCCTGGTCGGAGGTTGTGGCAGGCAGAGTTTAGAGCCGCCGGTGAGTCTTCCTGCTTTGGGATTGAGCCAGTCTGAAGTCAAAACCCGCTTGCTGAGCCAGTATGTTACCTGGCAGGGCGTGCCGTTTCGCAACGGGGGGCAAAGCAGAAAAGGTATTGACTGCTCAGCCTTTGTGCAGCTCACCTACCAGCAGAAGTTCGGGCTCAAACTGCCCAGAACCACCAGCCAGCAATCTACCCAGGGTGGCCTGATCACGACTTCAGGATTGCGGCCGGGGGATTTGATTTTTTTCAAGACCGGTTGGAATGACCGTCATATCGGCATCTACCTGGAGAAATATAAATTCATGCATGTCTCCACTACCATCGGCGTTACCATCTCGAAAATTACTGATCCGTACTGGTATGAGAGATACTGGCAAGCGCGGAGAATATTTAATTAGGCGCCTCTGAATATGGACCAATCTCGACTGGACATTCTAATTTATGGTCATGATGGCCGGGGACTCGGTCATGTGAGCAGATCTGCCGCCATCGGCATGGCTTTGAGGCGGTTGTATCCCCATCTCAAAGTGTGCCTTCTCACCGGTTGCCGTCAGACCCAGGAACTCATCGGCGATGTCCCGCTGGATTGGATCAAGTTGCCGGCCTACGATACGGTGGTTATCGATGGCAAATCAACAGGTACCGACGGCCCCTGCGGGTTTGAGGATCAAGAGCTTGGCCATCTGCGGGCTGAACAGATCCGGCAGCTTGTCACTCTCTATAGGCCGCGGCTGATTCTGGCCGATCACACCCCTCAGGGGAAACATCGGGAACTGGTACCGGCGCTGACTGCTGAAAGTGCAGAACGACCTCAATGGATATTAGGTATGCGCGGTGTCGTTGGCTCGGTCGCTCAGGCCGGCTCTGAGCTGGCGGCTGAACTATATCAACGTCACTACAGCGGACTGCTCTGGTATGGCGACAGTTCGGTTCTTGGCCCAGACCACCTGGAAATACTCGGCCATCGCTTTTCCTGCGAGCCGGTCGAGTGCGGCTATGTCTCCCGGTTGATTGAGCTGATTTCCCTTGCCCATCCCTCAGGACTCCGCCGCTATGGGTGTACCGTTTCGATTCCCTGGTTTGGGGAGCATACCGATGGTTTTTTCGAACGGCTGATAGAGGCCCTTGGATTGATGGGTCCCGATTACGGACAGTTTCGGATTTTTCTGGGGGGCGATGATATTTCCCCCTATAAGAAGAAACTTGAAGGACTCGATTTCTGCACCCTGGAACGGTTTGGACCGCAATATGTCGAGGTGCTGTGCAGATCCAGGAGCGCAGTTGTGTTCGGTGGCTATAATTCGCTGGTTGACGTGTTGTCCATGGGAGTGCCCGCTCTGGCGGTAATGCGGGACATGCAGGACAGAGAACAGCAGGACCATCTCGCATCCCTGAGCCGATCCGTTGGTAACAGGCTGACCGCTGTCCAGGAAAATGAATGCAGCGTAGAGCGGCTCTACACCATGCTAACCGAGCTGATGAAAACCGGTAATGATCCATTTGAAATACCGGTCAATCTTGGTGGGGCGGAAAAAGCGGCAAGGATTCTTGCCGCACTGTTGTAAGGTGGGGGATGAGGCTTCTGTTTTTCCTTGTTCGGGGCCTTAAACTTTTGTACGCTTTGCAAGCGGTTGTTTTATAAATATTATCGAGGGCGGGTAGGTAGATGTCTGAAGTCATTGTCTTTACCAGCGGCAAGGGGGGAGTAGGCAAGTCCAATCTCTGCCTCAATACTGTCCTGCAACTTACGGCCCTCCAGTACCGAAGCTGTCTTTTCGACGGGGATCTGGGACTGGCCAATGTCAACATTCTGCTTGGCATCGATCAGGAATACACCCTCGATGACGTGGTGTTCAACGATAAAAAGATCGATGAGATACTGGTCCAGACTGGCTATGGATTCGATATCATTCCGGGCAGCTCCGGCGTCGAACAGATCGCCGACCTGACCGCCGACCAGCTCCACACTCTGATAACGGCGTTGACCAGCGTCGATGATTACGATTACTTCCTGATCGATACCGCCTCGGGAATCTCCAGAAGCGTCATTTCGTTCTGTATGGCGGCCCGCCAGACAATCATCGTCATCACTCGCGAGGCTACCTCTCTGACCGACGCCTATGCCTTGCTGAAAATTCTCAGCGTTAACGGTTATCAGGGTTTGGTAAGGGTGTTGATCAACGATTGCGAATCCATACCCCAGGCCAAGAGCACCTATCTAAGATACAAAAAGGTGGTAGATAAGCACCTCGATATACAAATTACTCCAGCCGGGATCGTACTGCATGATGATCACTTTGAGAGGGCGGTGGTCCAGCAGAAACCGCTGCTCGAACTCTACCCGGACTCGATCGGCGCTCAATGCATAAGGGCATTCGTTTCCAACCTGGTCGGTGAAAAAGGCCCAGGTCCGGGAGGCGAGGGACTTTCAGAATTCTGGCAGCGCTACCTGGAACAGATTACCGAAAATGGGTCCCCAGGCCGACCAGGAGAGGAGAGTGCAGGATCTTCTTCGGAAAAAGCCCCTCTATCTGTTAATGACTCAATTCAACTATCTCAGCTTCCGTTCGATCAACCGGGAACTCCGAGACCAGGCGATGTCGCGGCCGCAATGTTTCGTGCCGAGGCTTTTCCTGACATTGGTTTCAGTGCTTCAGCCTTTCTTGCTCCCATATTCAAGCGTCTAAATCAGGGCGAGATCTCTGCCGCCGAACTGCGGCAGCTCATAATCGTAGATCCGGGTCTGATGGTACAGGCTCTGCGGCTGTTGAATCTCGAAGAGATCGCTCCCCAGGGTCATATCGACAGTCTGGAGGAGGTAACCGGCTGTTTGAACGACGAAGATTTCCAGCCCATGCTGTTGAAGGCAGCACTAAGAAGTGGTGAGGAAGCGGGTCAAGATGCAGAGGGTGGAGGTTCATTGACTAGGTGGATCGAGAGCTACCGCTGTGCCGTTCTGGCCCGAGAGATTGGCCAGGCGGTTTCATTCGGATTTCCGGACGAAGCCTATCTCGGTGGTCTGCTGCTCGATATTGCCCACTCAGAGACAGAAGGGGGTGAAGGGCAGCAGGAGACAGTTGATCATGCCGAACTGGGAGCCGATTTGCTCCAGTCCCTGGGGCTCAACCCGATGATTTGCGATGCGGTGCGCTTTCACCATCATCCGCCATCTCAAGTGAGCACCGCCTTCAATCTGGTCAGAATCGTCTTTGCAGCGCACTCCCTGGTCTATGGTGCTGAACCCGGTGAGGCACTGTCTGAAACCATCGACTTCCCGGACGGACTTATTGACTTGAGCAAAGAGGAAGCCCTTGAGCTGCTTGCGAAAGCAAATGAAATAACGGCCCGGACTGCCGCCTGGCTCGACCTCGATGTCTCTCCCAATTCCACCATAGAGGCCGCCTCAGAAACAAACGGCAGCCTCTATGGCTACCTGCTCGATAATTTGCTTACCCGGACCATCATGTCGCCGTTGAGCCGGCCCTCCACACTGGAAGGATGGGTCCGTAATTTTCACCGGAGCTGTACGCTGCTAACCGGGATCAGGCGCCTCATCTGCCTGGTGGCAGATGAGAGCGAAGAACACCTTGCGGCAATCGGTTTTGAAGGCTGCTTCTGCGCCGAATATCTGGACAATATCGTTATCCCGGTGGACAGCAGCACCAGTCTGGTGAGTAAAGTCTATACGACCGGCATCCCGCTTATGGGTGATCTGCATCAGGAGTCGACACTCAATCTTGGTGACCGACAGTTGGGAAGCTTACTGGGGGGACGGAAGATGATCTGCATACCGTTGAAATCAGGAGGGAAATCGACGGCCCTGGTGGTCTACTCCCCAGATGATGGCCAGGCAGCGACAGTTGACAGACAGATGAGTACGCTCCTGACCTTGGGCACCCGGGCTGCTGAAGACCTAGACACTCTCAGAGCTGGAAATCCCTGATACCTTCAAATTCACCATCACCCCCTGGTCTCGACCTTTTTCACATCACTGTTCACATATCTGTAGAACAGAGGGAAAGCCACGAAAAAGGCCACGCAGATCAAATATTCGACGCCTTTGATATGGCTGTAAAAGTCAACCAGAGTGTGCGAGGGTTTGACCACGCCGGTGGCGACCAGGTATTGTCTGAGTAACTCGCTGAGCTGCCAGTCGGTCTGCTTCAGACCGGCCATAAAGGCAAGCAGCGACCAGCAGCCGATGCCGACTCCAAAGATCAGCAGCGTACCAAACAGGGAGGCTTTTATGGCTGTTTTCATAACAATCTCCTGTGGCGCTGGCTTAGAAGCCGGTAATAGCGCTTATATAACCTTTTACCAGTGCTGTCAGGCCATGGTTCAGCAGTGCGGCGACAAAACAGGCAATGGCCCAGACTCCGATGATCAGAGCCGAGGCTGACACCATGGTCATCAAAATGCTGAGTACGTCGTGGGTCACCTCGGTTTCAGTGGTTCTGGTCGAATCAACTACGGTTTTCATGACATCCTCCGCTTGTTGAGGTTGCTGCCGCAGGATCCAGATCCTGCTCTTACCTGGGTAACTGCATCAGGGATGCCAGTTTGTTGTCCAGGTAAAGATCTGTGGCGCTTGGCCTAACCACCTGTAATCATGTTGTTAAATAGGATTGGTGCTGGTGTGTGGAAAGAGGGGTGAACGACCGATTCAGAGATCCATCATCAATGTTTCACTAAAGGTAAAACCGTCGCACGATTTACCACACTTG
This sequence comes from Desulfocapsaceae bacterium, assembly GCA_051010975.1. Taxonomy (GTDB): domain Bacteria; phylum Desulfobacterota; class Desulfobulbia; order Desulfobulbales; family Desulfocapsaceae; genus JABDQA01. Next base: position 372 of record JBPCUV010000429.1, on the reverse strand, counting down.
TGTCGGCGGCCGTTCTGGATAGGTGTCCGCTGCATTTATTCTGGCCAACGGAACAGCACCGGAATTCGATAGAGGATAAATCTATAGACAATAAAATAGCAGCAGAGCACGGTGAGTGCGACCCACATCTCTTTCCAGTGCGGTACTTCCTGATGCAAACGATAATTGTAACAGATCATGACCGTGTTAAGGCGATTCCAGACAATACCAATAACTGCCAGCAAGGCTCCCCAGCGCACCAGGGGGACACGGCGGTGACGCACACCGTAGGCAAAGACCACCAGAGGTACCAAGGTACCCAGGGCGATTTCTAAGAGATAATACAGACCCCAACCGGAGATTAGCAGGAGCCATTCCTGGTCATGAGCGATG